>CAJODT010000057.1 GCA_905233365.1 uncultured Succiniclasticum sp. | reverse complement strand
AGAATAATAGATGCTTTTTCCTTCCCGGCGGGCTTTCACCTGGCCGGCCATGCGCAGCAGCTTCAGCTGATGGCTGACAGCGGACTGGGTCATTTCCAGCGCGGCGGCTATATCGCTGACACAGAGTTCACCATGGGAAAGCGCGTTGATGATCTTCATGCGGGTCTCGTCGCCCAGCACTTTGAAAAATTCAGAAACAGCGCTGAGTTGTTTTTCTTCCAGCATCTGTGCCTGGACTTGCTTTACGATTACAGGATCGAAATTCAAAACCGGGGCGGAGGCGCCTTCTGTTTTTTTGTGAGAGTTTTTAAGTGAAACGCGTTTTGCTGACATTCGTTTAAACCTGCCTGTCTTGTGATATATCAATTGCTTAACTATAATTCATTATAACATAAAAATTGTCTTGAAAAAAACACAAAAGAGAATTAAGATAGAAAAAAAGAAGCTGATACCTGTTTGATACGTATATACATAATTGTAAGGATGAATTTACGGAGGGAACTGACATGAAACTGAAAAAACAGATGTTTTTGCCTGTCCTGTTATCTCTTTCTGTATTTTTTAGCACCACTGTGACCATGTCCGCATCAGCCTATGCTTCTGCCGCGACTGTGTCCGTTTTTGTTTCTGATGTCTCTGACGGCGCTTCTTCTTTTGCGCCCCGGACTGCGGTGGTACGGCAGCTGGCGGAAGCTGCGCCCAACAACACCGACATTCCGCAAGTGGAAACAAAAAAGCCTGATGCGTCCGAAGGCTCCGGCAGCGTAAAATCCCGCAGCGATTCTTCGTTTTTTGAGGAACTTCTGGAAAAAATCGCAGTGATGTTTTTGGTGTACATGTTCATACAGGCAATCCATGAAATCATGAACGAGTTTTTCCACGACGGCGACTCGAAGATTAAGATTACGCCGAAAGAGAAGCAGGACGTGCCAGACGGAAAAGGGACGAACCGGAAAGACACAAAGAAGATTCCCGCTCAGGAAGTGTGAAGACTGAACCAATTTAGTGATACAGCGTCAGATGTAACAGCAGAATTTCCGTCATTTAGTGAAACAAAAACAGTGAAACAAAAAGGGATGCAGCAGCCTGTAAGATTAAATCAGGCTTGTTGTATCCCTTTTTTGTTACAATATAAACTCTATCTATCCATTGCGCTTTGTAAATTCTGCAAACAGATTCACCGGTTTTTCCGAGCACAGGTTATAGTCCGGACAGGCTTCCACCGCTTTGGCCCGGGCCAGCTGCAAATCGTGGTACACATCCCACTTGGCCTGTATCTGGGCGTGGCCGTACTGACGTAAAATGTACGAAGGGTGGAAGGTGGCGATGCAGTCGTAGCCCTGGGGCGTTTTGAACCATTTGCCCCGCTGGCGGGTGATGCGCATGGCCGGGTCTCCCAGATAATGCATGGCTACGCTGCCTAACGCAACGATGACTTTTGGCTGCAAAATCGCAAGCTCCCGATCCAGCCAGATCTTGGCGCAGAAACCAGCCTCCGCCAGATCGGGAGTCCGGTTGCCTTTGGGACGGCATTTTACGATATTGGTAGTGAGGACTCTGTCTCTTGTCATCTGTACAGACCAAAGGGCTTTGTCCAGCAGCTGTCCGGATGGCCCGATCAGGGGACAGCCGTAATCATCCTCCACGCCGCCGGGGCCTTCGCCGATAAACACAATGGGGCTGTCCGGGCAGCCGTACCAGCCTACGGGAGCCTGGCAGTCGCCACGTAAATGACAAGAGCTGCATATATCTAATTGCGCAGCCAGTTCGGCCAGTTGATTTTCTTTTACACTCATGGTCAACCTCGTGGTATAATATAATTATTAATCAGTGTTTCCTAAAAGTAATTGTACAGAAATGACCAGATAATGTCAAAAGAATATGTCATCATCAAATGTGAGGAGGTCGCGTCATGGAATTTCAGAAATTTGCGGATACGTATGTTGTTCGTCTGGACAAGGGCGAGGAGATCATTGCGTCCCTGCAGGCGTTGTGTGAAAAGGAACAGATTGCGCTGGCCAGCGTGGAGGGAATCGGTGCGGCGGATCATGCGGTGATAGGGTTGTATGACGTTGGGCAGCGGCAGTATCACAAAACAGAACTGAACGGACCTATGGAAATCACATCCCTTTTGGGCAACATCACCCAAAAGGACGGGGCGGTGTACCTGCATCTGCACATCAATCTCTGTAACAAGGAGATGCAGATTCTGGGCGGGCACCTGAACGAGTGCCGCATCGGCGCCACAGGGGAAATCATTGTGCGCACGCTGCCGGGCAGAGTGGAACGTTTGTTGGATGAAAAGGTGACAGGGCTGAACCTGTTTAGGTTTGTGTGAGAGAGGAAAAACGATGAAACGGCTGCTTCCATTGTTGTTAGCGTTATTCTTTTGTGTCCCTGCTTTTGTAATAAATGAGAAAAATGCTGCGGCTGAAGGTAAGAAGATTCAGCAACCTCCATCTGTGACCTTGCGCACCGTTACTGCGCCGGTTATCATTGACAGGCCTGTGCGCCTTACGGAATATCGCCAGCAGCTGATGCGGGAGTATGCACTGCAGCATTATGGAGAGGAAATGACAGAAATTGTCCCCCAGGTTGTCGTCGTGCACTGGACGGAATTCCCGGAGGCGGACGCGGTGTATGATTATTTTTATAAGGAAGCCAGGGGAGACGGCACGCTGAATGTGTGCTCCCAGTTTCTGGTGGACAGGGATGGCACGATTTTCCGCCTGACCCCGGAGACCATGCTGGACCGTCATGCCATCGGGTATAACTGGTGCGCCATTGGCATTGAAAATGTGGGCGGTGTTGACAAGAAAGAAGACCTGACGCAGGAACAGCTGCAGGCAAACGTGCTGCTCATCCGCTACCTGAAGGAAAAGTACCCTACGCTTCGTTATGTGTGGGGGCATTACCAGCAGATAGCTGCAAAGAAAAGCGGGCTGTATAAAGAGAATATTGCAGGCTATTTTCATGCAAAGGTTGACCCCGGACCGAAGTTCATGAAGGCGCTGCAGAAGAATCTGCAAGATACGGGGCTGCTGTTTTTTAAACCGTAAGTAATTAAAGAAGACGCCGGTGAAACGGGCTGTGCGTTGTAAAGCGTGCAGGCGTTTTGCCGGCAATTCTATTTATGTATTAATATAATATAATGTAACATTACTGTAACAATTGCTGCAATTTGATTGACACTGTTTCGGCATGTTGGTAAAATTACTATGAATAACTTTACGCTGAAGTAAGGTCTGTTTCGTATACCCAAAATGGAAACGTGTTGCATTGCGCTGTGTGGTTTTGCGGCAATGCTTTGCTTACGGTTTGGGATACAGGAAAAGGGGAAAACAAAAATGAAAGTAGCCATTATTATGGGAAGCAATTCAGACTGGCCCATACTGGAGCCGGCTGAAAAAACACTGAAAGAGTTTGGCGTGGAAGTGGAAGTCGTAGTTGCTTCCGCCCACCGTACACCGGACAAGGTGCATGAGTTCGCGGCGGGCGCCAGGGAAAAAGGCGTGGAAGCGATCATTGCGGCGGCGGGTCTGGCGGCCCATCTGGGCGGCGTCATTGCGGCGTACACCACCTTGCCCGTCATTGGCATTCCTATCAGCGGGGGTCCGTTGAAAGGGATGGACGCCCTGCTCAGTTTTGTGCAGATGCCTTCCGGCGTTCCCGTTGCCACCATGGCTATCGACGGGGCAAAGAACGCAGCTATCTTTGCTGTGGAAATTCTGGCAGTGGCCCATCCGGAACTGGTGGAGAAGCTGGCAGCGTACAGAGTGAAGATGCAGGATGAAGTGGCGGCGAAAGCAGCGAAGCTGGCTGCCGCACGGGGCGAGTAAGGAGGCTTTCATGAGTGAAGAAAAGAAACAGCTGACCTATGCGGACGCAGGCGTGGACATCGACGCCGGCAACCGTGCGGTGGAACTGATGAAGGACAGCGTGCGGGCCAGTTACCGTCCGGAGGTCATCGGAGATTTGGGCGGCTTTGGCGGCCTGTTCGCGTTGGATACAAAAAAGTATAAAGAACCCATTTTGGTTTCCGGTACAGACGGGGTGGGCACCAAATTAAAATTTGCGTTCCTCACCAACAATCACAGCACCATCGGCCAGGACGCGGTGGCCATGTGCGTCAACGATATCCTGGTGCAGGGGGCGGAACCGCTCTTCTTCCTGGATTACATCGCGGTGGACAAGGTGGATTCCCAGAAGGTGGCCGACATCGTAAAAGGTGTGGCGGATGCCTGCAGGGAAAGCGGCTGTGCCCTGATCGGGGGCGAAACGGCAGAGATGCACGGCTTTTATGCCAAAGATGAATATGACATCGCCGGCTTCTGCGTGGGCGTGGCAGAACGCAGCAAGATGATCACCGGGGAAAAGGTGAAAGCAGGAGACATCCTGCTGGGGCTGCCTTCTTCCGGCGTGCACTCCAACGGCTTTTCGCTGGTGCGCAAGATCTGTTTTGATGTGATGAACTTTACAGTGGACACAGTGATTCCGGAATTTGGCTGCACCTTAGGTGAAAAGCTGTTGACGCCTACGCGCCTGTATCCCAAGACCTGCCTGCCGCTGATCGAGAAGTTCGATATCCACGGTATGGTGCACATTACCGGCGGCGGTTTCTACGATAACATTCCCCGCATCCTGCCGGAAGACTGCGACGCGGAAGTCCGTGCGGATGCCTGGGAAGTCCCCGTTGTCTTTAAGAAGCTGCAGGAGTGGGGCAACGTGCCGGATAAGGAAATGTACCGCACTTTCAACATGGGCGTGGGCATGGTGCTGGTGGTTGACCCGGCAGAGGCCGACGCGATACGGGCCCACCTGAAGGAAAAGGGCGAGACCTTCTATGAATTGGGGAAAGTAATCCCGGGACACAAGACGACCATTATGAAAGGCGGCGTTTTCGGTGAGTAAGAAGATCGGTGTAGTGGTGAGCGGACGGGGCAGCAACCTGCAGTCCATCATCGACCACATTGCGGAAGGCAAATTGAATGTTGAAGTTGCCGTGGTGGTCAGTGACCACAAAGAAGCCTTTGCCCTGGACCGAGCGGCCAAAGCTGGTATTCCCACGGCGGTAGTGGAACGCAAAGGCTGCAAGGACAAAGTTGAGTTTGAAGACAAGATTGACGCGGCGCTGCGGGAAAAGGGAGCAGAAGTGGTAATACTGGCAGGGTTCATGAGGATCCTGACGGGTCACTTCATCAGCCGCTGGGAAAATAAGATCATCAACATCCATCCGGCGCTGCTGCCCAGCTTCAAAGGCGTGGACGCCCAGGGTCAGGCGGTGGATTACGGTGTTAAGATAGCAGGCTGCACGGTGCACTTTGTGGACGAAGGCACGGACACTGGCCCCATCATTTTGCAAAAGGCGGTGCCGGTGCTGGACGATGACACGGAAGAGACCTTGGCGGCCCGTATCTTAAAAGAAGAACACAAGGCGCTGCCGGAAGCGATCCAGCTTTGGGCAGACGGAAAGCTTACGATTAAAGGGCGAAAGGTTTTTGTGGCAAGGTAAGTTTAATGAGTCTGCGTTGCGGCAGCGGCGCAGGTGTATAGATACATTTTGAAATCAGCAATGAGCGAAACAGAATTGTTAATCAGAGTAGTAAACGGTGAAACAGAGAGGAGTTCGTATGAAAATCAAAAGAGCATTATTGAGTGTTTCCGACAAAAAGGACATTACCAAACTGGCCGCGTTCCTGCATGAGAACGGAGTGGAGATCATCTCTACCGGCGGCACCATGAAGGCCATCAAAGAAGCAGGCATTCCCGTTACCTATGTCAGTGACGTGACCGGATTCCCGGAAATCATGGACGGCCGTGTAAAGACCCTGAATCCAAAGATCCACGGTGCGATTTTAGGCGTGCGCAGCAATCCGGAGCACATGGCTCAGATGAAAGAACATGGGATCATTCCCATCGATCTGGTCGTGGTGAACCTTTACCCGTTCAAGCAGACCATTGAAAAACCGGGCGTGACCGAAGCGGAAGCGATCGAGAACATTGATATCGGCGGTCCGGCCATGGTACGGGCTTCTGCCAAGAACTTCCGCGATGTGGTGATCATCACCAACCCGGAACGCTACGGCAAGCTGATGGAAATGCTGAAAAAGGATGGCGACATCGACCTGAAGACCCGCAAGGCGCTGGCCATGGAAGCATTCAAGCATACTTCCGAATACGATGCCATGATTACCGGTTACCTGCAGAAGCAGCTGGAAAAATAAGAAAGGCCGATAGCATGCGTTTACGTGCCCGGGCTTTGTGATTGACAGGTTTAAGCAAGACTGTCAGGGTAATGACAGAAAGCCCGGCAGGAAGTAACCACGGCACATGCAACGATTTGATAAATTTAAATAGTGAGGCGTGATTCATGAATATTTTGTTAATTGGCGGCGGCGGCCGGGAACATGCCCTGGCATGGAAGATGGCCCAGAGCCCCATGGTGGAAAGCGTCCGTGTGGCGCCGGGCAACCCCGGCATCGCGTCGCTTCCCAAATGCAAATGTGTTTCTTTGGATTTAAACGATTTGAACAAGATTGCGGATTATGCGGAAGAACACAGCATCGATCTGACGGTGGTAGGGCCGGAGGCTACGCTGGTGGCCGGTATCGGCGATGTGTTCCGTTCCCGTGGCCTGCCGATTTTCGGACCCAACAAGAATGCGGCGGAGCTGGAAGGCTCCAAGGCGTTTTCCAAAAAGCTGATGCAGAAGTACCATATTCCCACAGCAGCGTTTAAAGTCTGTACGGATATTGATTCCGCCAAAGCCTTTGTGGAAGAGCAGGGTGCGCCCATCGTTGTGAAGGCTGACGGCCTGGCCGCCGGCAAAGGTGTGGTGGTCGCCATGACGAAAGAGGAAGCCATGGCTGCCATTGACGATATGATGGCGGACCATAAGTTCGGCGAAGCGGGGGCGCGGGTGGTACTGGAAGAGTTCATGGAAGGCGAGGAAGCTTCCCTGCTTGCTTTTACGGACGGCAAGATTGTGGTTCCCATGGTGGCATCCCAGGACCACAAGCGTGTCAATGATGAGGATAAAGGCCCCAACACCGGCGGCATGGGCGCCTATGCGCCGGCTCCGGTCATGACGGAAGCTCTGCGCATCAAGGCGGAAGAAACCATTTTGAAACCTGTGATTGCTGCATTAAATAAGGAAGGAAGAACCTATTGCGGCTGCCTGTACGCCGGCCTGATGATCAAAGGCGACAGCGTGAAGGTGGTTGAGTTCAACTGCCGCTTCGGCGATCCGGAAACCCAGGTCGTGCTGCCGCTGCTGGACAGCGATCTGGTGCAGATCATGCTGGCCTGCGCTACGGGCACGCTGGATGCTTCCATGGTGAAGTGGAAGAACCAAGCCACCGTTTGCGTGGTGATGGCTTCCGGCGGTTATCCGGCTTCCTATGAAAACGGCAAGGTCATCACCGGCCTGGAAGAAGCCGGCGCTGCGGCAAACGTGGTGGTATTCCATGCGGGTACCAAAGCAAAGGGCGGGCAGATCGTGACGGCCGGCGGCCGCGTGTTAGGCGTAACCGCAATGGCCAAAGACATCAAGAGCGCCAAGAATTTTGCTTATGCAGCTGTGGAAAAGATCCATTTCGACAAGGTACATTACCGGAAGGATATTGCCTGGCGTGCCCTGAGCCGGAAATAGAAAAATCCTTTGCATTTTTTGCTTTTCTGTGCTAAGATACATTTTAAAATATTTTCAGGAAAGGGAAGGTGTTACCATTGGCTTTTTATTATGATGAACCCGCGCATACCTTTAGTGAGTATCTGTTGATTCCGGGGTATTCTTCTTCCGAATGTATTCCCGACAATGTGACGCTGGTCACACCGCTGGTGAAATTCAAAACGGGCGAAGAACCGGCCATCAGTTTAAATATTCCCATGGTTTCCGCCATCATGCAGTCTGTTTCCAACGACAAGCTGGCTGTGGCTCTGTCCAGGGAAGGCGGCTGCTCGTTCATTTACGGCTCCCAGGCGGTGGAGGATGAAGCGCAGATGGTGCGGAACGTGAAGAGCCATCGCGCCGGGTTCGTGGTCAGCGACTCCAATATCACGCCGGACAGCACCCTGGCAGACGTGCTGGCGTTAAAGGCAAAGACCGGTCATTCCACCGTTGCCGTTACCAGTGACGGAACGGTTAACGGCAAGCTGGAAGGCATCATTACCAGCCGCGATTACCGCGTCAGTCGCATGGACATGGGGTTAAAGGTCCGGGAATTTATGACCCCCATTAAGAAACTGATCGTAGGCAAAAAGGATACGACCCTGCAGCAGGCCAATGATATCATCTGGGACAACAAGCTGAACACGTTGCCCATCATTGACGACGACGGCCGCTTATTATATATGGTATTCCGTAAGGACTACGTGTCCCATAAAGAGTATCCGCTGGAACTGCTGGATGACAAGAAACGCCACGTGGTAGGCGCTGGCATCAACACCCGGGATTACGCAGTACGGGTTCCGGCTCTGGTGGAAGCAGGGGCGGACGTCCTGTGCATCGATTCTTCCGAAGGATTCTCCGAATGGCAGAAGATTACCCTGAAATGTATCCGCGACCACTACGGCGATAAAGTGAAAGTGGGTGCAGGCAATGTGGTGGACGCAGACGGGTTCCGCTTCCTGGCGGATTGCGGCGCTGACTTTGTCAAGGTCGGCATCGGCGGCGGCTCCATCTGCATCACCCGTGAGACCAAGGGCATCGGCCGTGGGCAGGCTACTGCTCTCATTGATGTATGCAAAGCCCGTGACGAGTACTTTAAAGAAACCGGTGTGTACGTGCCTGTCTGCAGCGACGGCGGCATCGTGTACGATTACCATATGACCCTGGCCCTGGCCATGGGCGCGGACTTCCTGATGCTGGGCCGTTACTTTGCCCGCTTCGATGAAAGCCCCACCAACAAGGTCAACGTAAACGGCAGCTACATGAAGGAGTATTGGGGCGAAGGTTCCAACCGGGCCCGGAACTGGCAGCGTTACGATATGGGCGGTTCCCAGAAGCTGTCCTTTGAAGAGGGCGTGGACTCCTACGTTCCCTACGCAGGCAGCCTGAAGGACAACGTGAACCTGACCCTGGCCAAGATCCGCAGTACCATGTGCAACTGCGGCGCCCTGAACCTGGGAGAGCTGCGTGAGAAGGCAAAACTGACTCTGGTTTCCGCAACTTCCATTGTGGAAGGCGGAGCCCATGACGTATTGCTGAAGGATAACACGGCGGCGACATATGCCAAATAAATTGTGTTAAAGAATGGATGGCAGGGAACCTGCCTTATGCATGTTCCCTTGTAAGGAAACAAAGGTAGTACTTTTTCCTTCAGCCTTGGTAATGGGATGTGAGGCTATGAAAAAGTTTGTAACTGGTTTGTTGGCAGGCAGTCTGTTGCTGGCTGGTAGTACGGTGCTGGCAGCAAATGCTGTTCCGGAAACCGTAAAAAATGAAATGAAAACAGAACCAGTGACGTCAGCTGCGCCGTCACTGGCTGTTTCATCCAAAAGCAGGGGGACCATGGTTTACGTTCCCATGGATACCCGGCCTGTCTGCAAGGATTATACTGTTGCGACCATGCAGGCTGCGGGGTGGGACGTGGTGGTCCCACCGGAAGAACTGCTCTCTTCCTGGGACCGGAACGGACAGCCCGATAAGCTGCTGGAATGGCTGGAGCAAAACTCGCAGGAAGCAACGGTGATCGTGGCCAGTGCTGACGCGCTGATTTACGGCGGCCTGGTGGATTCCCGGACGCACCATATCGAGCCCTCTGTATTGCAATCCAGGGCAGAACGGCTGCTGTCTCTGAAGAAGAAAGGGCATTCCCCTGACATTTACGTGTTTGTGACTATCATGCGTTCGCCCAAAGCCAGCGCTGCCCCTGTTGAGCCGGTGTATTACCAGGAGTGGGGCGGCAAGCTGTTCCGGCAGGGCGCACTGTTGGATAAAAGTGAGTTGCAGGACCTTTCCCGGAAGGAAAACAAAGAGCTGCAGGAATTGAACCATACGAT
>CAJODT010000056.1:18647-19238 GCA_905233365.1 uncultured Succiniclasticum sp. | reverse complement strand
GATATCGTAACGCGAAGCGCGAAGACGGTTCTGGACATGTCGGAAATGGACTACCTGTCCAGCGCCGGCCTCCGTGTACTGTTGCGCCTGAACAAGCTGGCCAAGAAAAACGGGAAGGAATTCACCCTGGCCGGTCCTTCCGGCATTGTAAAATCAGTGCTGGAAGACAGCGGTATGGACTCGCTGTTTACCATCTGGGCTTCCGTGAATGAAGTGAAATGAGTGAGGAGGGTTATTCCATGACAGGTGCAGAAACAGCCGGCTGGAAGCGGTACGATGCCGATATGAAGTGGTATGAGCGTATCCGGGAAGACGTCATGGCCTCTGCGGAACAGGACGGCGTATCTCCCCGGCAGCTGCTGCGGCTGGAGCTCGGCTTTGAGGAGATCCTGGTGAATATTATTTCCTATGCCTATGACGACCCCGGCTTTGTCTGGGTGAAGACCAGTTCAGAGGGCGATTGTTTCCGCATTGAGT
Source organism: uncultured Succiniclasticum sp. (assembly GCA_905233365.1). Taxonomy (GTDB): domain Bacteria; phylum Bacillota; class Negativicutes; order Acidaminococcales; family Acidaminococcaceae; genus Succiniclasticum. The sequence goes on along the minus strand of CAJODT010000056.1, from coordinate 18,761 downwards.
TTGCCGATCATGGCAGGCCCTTCGACCCTCTGGCAAAGGACCGCCGGCCCGGGGACGACATTCCCATGGAAGAGCGGGAACCCGGCGGCTACGGTATTTTTCTTGTAAAGCAAA
>CAJODT010000056.1:0-18473 GCA_905233365.1 uncultured Succiniclasticum sp. | reverse complement strand
AGTAGGACTGGTATCTTTCCTTATTGCGGGAGCCATTTCCCTGGCAGGCATGTATTCAATTCGTGAAAATTTAGATAAGACAGGCGCCCTTATGGCCGATAACGCCGCTGCGTTCACGGAAACGTTTGCCGTGGAGCAGGTTAAGAAACAACTGTCTACTGAGGCAGACGGCAAGGCGAGGCTAATCAACCTGGAAATGGAAACTACGCTGGACGATGCCTACTATCTTGCGAAATTAATGAACCGGATCCTGACGAATCCCCAGAATTACAGCCAGCGCAGGCTGCTCAACGCCCAGACCGACGTGGTGCCTTCCGGCAGGGCGTATGTCAATGTCAGCCGGAAGCTGGCCCGGCAGAATGTCGATTCCGACTATGCGGCGGAAATCGGCCTGGCTGCCAATATCACCGACGATCTGGAACAGATGAAGGACTGGTATACAGCCGCGTTTGTGGGCTCTGTCCACGGCTGGCTGATCGCCGTGGATGTGACGCCGGATGATTCTGCCAAACAGTTCAGCGAGTCCTTTCTGGAAAGCTACGACCCGCGCAAGATGGGCTGGTACACCCTCGCAGCGAAAAATGAAAAGGCCGGCTTTACCGGCCTGTATACCGATTCCAACGGGAGCCGCTGCGTGACCTGCGTGGCGCCTTTTTATGGTCCCGGGGGACTGGCCGGCGTGGTCGGCATTGACTGTAATCCGGACACCATATTCCGCGTGACGCAAAACGATGATGATCCGCAATTTTCCGGAATGAAGCTGGAACAGAGCAGATTTATACTGGAAAACGCCACAGGGAGCGTTATTTTTTCAACCTTTATAAATGGGCCCCTGGCGGTTCCGCAGGAAGTGACCGATCTGCGCAAGAGTGAGGATAAAAATATTGCCAGAGTCGCAACGGCCATGGCCTCCGGACAGAAGGATGTCATGCTGATGGCGCTGGACGGGGAAGAACGTTTTCTGGCCTTTGCTCCCATAGAGAATACGGGCTGGAGCTACGGCGTCCTGAAACATAAACGGGAAGTGGTGTATCCTGCCGTGTATGCCCGGGAAAACATGCTTACCCAGATGAGAAGCTTTGCCGAGTCGGTGCACGATTCTTTCCGCTCCAGGCTGAAGGGAGCCCTTGCGATCTTCCTGTTCATGCTGGTGGCCCTGTTCTTTATCAGCTCCGCCATTGCCAAACGCTTTGTACAGCCCATACTTGTGCTGGTGGAAGGTGTGAAACATATCGCCCAGGGCAACCTGGACGAGAAGGTTGAAGTGCCCCGGACCGATGAACTGGCCCTGTTGGCGGACAGCGTCAACGATATGGCAGGGAATCTTAAAGAGCATATCCATAACCTCTCGGTGGTTACCGCGGAAAAAGAACGAATCGCCACCGAGCTTTCCGTAGCCAAGGAAATCCAGGAAGGGATGCTGCCCCGCAACTTCGGGGAGATATCCCAAAACGGAGGCTTTGACCTGTTTGCCACAATGGACGCAGCCAAAGAAGTGGGCGGCGACTTTTACGATTTCTATATGCTGGACGAGCACCGGCTGGCCTTCACCATTGGTGACGTTTCCGGCAAAGGGGTGCCTGCGGCGCTGTTCATGGTCATCGCCAAGACGGTCCTGGAGAATTCCGCCCTGTCTGCCGGGGCGACGGAAGATTTTGCGGAGGTGATCCGTCAGGCCAACCAGCAGATGTGCAAAAACAACGAAGAAATGCTGTTCGTAACCGTATTCTTCGGTGTCCTGGATACACGTACCGGCGATTTAACCTATGTGAACTGTGGTCATAACCCGCCGCTGCTGCGACAGGGCAGGGACGGACAGTTTGATTACCTGCGCCCTGCAAAGAAAAACCTGATGCTGGGCGTCGAAGAGGACATAAGCTGTACCCAGGAGACGCTGCGTATGGAGCCCGGCTCGATGCTGTTCTGCTATACGGACGGGGTGACGGAAGCCATGAACGCAGCGAAGGAAGTGTATTCGGAAAAACGTCTGCAGGCTGCCCTGGAAACCATAAAGGGTGACGCGGCTATGCCGGTTGCGGATATGCTGGCTGCCGTGCGGCAGGACGTCAACGCCCATGTAAACGGGGTGGAGCAGTCAGACGATATAACCATGTTGGCGATTCGTTACACGGGGTAAAAATTGACAGGAGGAAAGCATGAAAGTACAGGAACTGCCGGCGCGGGCGTATCTTGCGCATTTGCGGCGCCACCCCGTACCGGAACTCATGGACGAGGAATGCGTGGCTGCCCTGGCCAACGTGGAGGCGCAGTTTGGCGATACCATCACCCATGGGGCAGGGCTGGAAGTGCGGCTGGGTAACCCGGCCAGGTTTGTGGATTATATTATGTGCGTGGACCAGGACTATGTCCCCGGTATCCAGAGCATCTGGTATGAAATCGACTACGCGGATTATCTCAGGGGCGGGGATATTTCTCCCTGTCTCTTTGTCAATACGTCTGATTATAAGGAAGAAAAGGCGGATCAACAGGATCATACTTCTGCGGAAAACGACAACGTGCAGCGGCAGGATAAGGCTTTTGCTCCTCCCATGGGAAAGAAGTTCTGGGATTCGGTGCTGCCTCCCTTTGCAGGAGAAAAACGGGCTGCCCGGCTCCGGGGACAGCTTGACCGGATCCTCGCTGCATTGCCGCAGGACGCGACGATTAAGCAGATTGGTACCATGTCGCCCCGCGGCGAGCTGGATATTCTACGGCTGGTGGTTATCTTCCACCGGTGGGAGAGCATCTTTGCCTGGCTGCGTGACGTAGGCTGGCCGGGCGATGCCGGTGCCATGGAGCAGGCGCTTCTCCCCTGGAAAGAAGCCCAGGGGTTTGCTGTCAACATTGACCTGGGAGAAAGCGGTCTGCTGGAAAAAACCGGACTGGAAGTGTTCGGTCGCTGGCGCCATCCCCTGCTTGTGGACAAGTTTATCGAACGGCTGGAGGCAGCCGGGCTCTGCCTTCCCTCCAAAGGGGCGGCGCTACGGCGGTGGATACGGATCCTGCCAGATGCGGACCCCTTTATCCAGACGCTGGTTACATATTTTAAACTGAATTATGCCAAAGGGCGCGTTACAGAAGCAAAGGCTTATCTGGAGCAGTCGCCCTACATCCATCACCATTATTTTGCCGCCTACGACCGGCCCCTGTACCTGGAGCTGGAGCTGGCGGAAGGGAAGGAGACGCTGCCTGCGGAAACTGCCCTGGCCCTGATCCGGGACTGCGGCAAAAACAGGGTGCGCCATGTGCGTTTTACCGGCGGCGCTGCTGGTTATGAAGCCCTGCCTGAGTTGCTGCGGGAGTGCAGAAAGCAGGATGTGGCAGCAGAAATTGTGATTACGGAACCTGCCCGGGAAGGGTGGTTGTCTTCGCTGGTTGCCGCGGGGGCGGATGCTTTCCTTGTGGATATGGCGGACGAAAACGACGAAGCGGCGCTGACTGTTTTGCATACGTTGCAGAAGCTGGGGTTCGCCAACGTGCGGGCCCGCTGGTATATGCACAAGGGCAATGCCGGAAGACTGGAGGCGGTCGTAAAAACAGCGGCCGGATCCGGTGTGCGGGAACTGCTCCTTACCGGCGCCAAACCGCAACCCGGAAGCAAAACAAAAACACAGCTGCCGGACCGGGCACAGATGGAAACGGCGGCTGCCTTTATCAGGGAATACGAGGGGAACCCAGACTCTTCCTCTCCGGATTCACCGCAGGAAACAAAAATGCTCCTTACCGTGGAATCCTGCTTCTCCCAGCTGCGGGCCCTGATGGGCGGCAAAGAGGCGAAGCGTAATCCCAATATGGGAATCGAACGGGGCTGCGAGGCGGGCAAATCGTTCTTTGCCGTGCGGGCGGACGGAAGCTTCACGCCCTGCCTGTGTATGGAGAAAAAGAGCGAAGCGGAAGCCATCGTTTCTTATTGGGAAAACTCACCGGTCCTTGAGGCGCTGCGCAGTTCCGAAGAAGGGAACCGGGAATGCGCGGGCTGCTGTTTCCAGCGCCGCTGCCTTCCCTGCAGGGCCTGCGGGGAAGAAAACGGCCTTTGCCCTGTTCATCAGCGGCATGAATAAAAAGAAAAAACACCGGCTGTCGCCGGTGTTTTTTTGTCTTCTATTTTATCTCACGCTGCACCCTGTCTATCACGTCCCGCACATACTCCGGTGAGATGCAGCGGGTGCACTCGAACTCCTGGTCCGTGCCGCGATGGCGGGGGCAGCTGCCGAAATCCTCGTATTTATGCTCGTAACGCTGGTCGTTGGCGCAGCTGTGGCAGGTGTGGAACTGCTGCACCCGGTAAGGAGTAAAGAACTCCGTGCCCGGCGCGGTGAAGCCCACGATCATCACCACGGGGACGCCGGTTCCCCAGGCCAGCCAGGAAAGGCCGCTGGCCAGACCCACAAAAAACGTCGCCCCGGAGATCAGGTCCACCCGTTCCTGCAGGGAACGATCCCCGGTGAAGTCCTCCGCGCCGTAGGGGATGGCGTTGCCAAAGACCCCGTTCACCGTCACCCGGTCCCGGTCCACACAGAGTACCCGGTAGCCCAGTTCTTTCAAATAGGCAACCGTGTCCATCCAGCCCCGGGCGTTGTTCCAGTACTTGGCCTGGCTGGTAGCCTGGGCCGCGATGCATACATAGGGCTCTTTGATGGGCCGCTTGCGTGACGGCGTCAGCACAGGCCGCCGCTCCACCACGTCCAGTCCCAGGATGTAGGGGATGTTGAGCTGTAACCCGATGACGCGGAAATCCGCCGGCTGGTGGAAACGGTCGTCCGCCGGAAAGAAAATGCCCATATAGTAAGTGGCATAGCAGTCCGGCGGCGTCGTTCCCGGTTCGATAAACCGGATCTGGGGGTAAGTGGGGGCAAAAAGCCCCGCAATCTCCGGACTCATGGAGCAGTACACATTGCACCGGTGCTTTTTCCGGAACTCCTCCGCATAGGGGAACCAGGCCAGGATGTCCCCCAGCGTCCCCACCGGGTAGCGGATATGCACATTCCGTCCCGCCAGGTCCAGGTCGTGGACCAGCGCAGGAACGCCGTCCTTCCAAATTTCCACCCGGAAATTAATGTAATATTTTTTCGTGCTGGTAACCAGGGCGTTGCGCCCTACCTCGTCATACAGGATGGAGCTGGTATCCAGGTCCGTGAAACGGACCCGGTACTCCCCGTCGTCGGGCAGCAGCACCCTCGCCCCGTAATTAAAATCCAGCTTCACGCCTGGCAGGCCGCTGTCCATCGTCACCGGCCCGGCATCAAAGCTTACGTATGTTTTTTTCTTTTCCTCCGGCATAAATGAAACCTCCGTTTCCTACCTACTAATTTAACGAAAACGCCGGAAAAATGCAAGAGGGGATTTTCGGGCACAGCTTGTACAATATACAGGCTGTGTCTTATTTTTATTGATAAGCGGACGATTTTGCTATATAATATTGTGGGATAATAATTAGACGATACATATTTTGGGGGTGCCTTATGTGGCCTGTCAATCTTTGCCATGATTTCCGTTACGGCAAGATCATGTACAACCAGATGGATCAGTTCATCGGGAAGTCGTTACGGCTTTACGGGGAATTCAGCCAGGGCGAAGCGGATGTTTTCGAGCAGATCGTTAAGCCGGGCTATATCGTGGTGGAAGCTGGCGCCAATATCGGCGCGCATACGATCCATCTCGCACAGCTTGCAGGCGATAACGGACAGGTTTGGGCCTTTGAGCCGCAGCGGCTTGTCTTTCAGCTTCTTGCCGGAAACATTGCGCTTAACAGCCTCACGAATGTCCATTGCCTGCAAAAATGCCTTATTGGGAGCGGTAAGCGCACCATTCCGGTTCCAGTGCTTGACGTGAACAAAATCAACAACTGGGGCGGGGTGGAGCTTGAGCACTCCGTCGAGGGAGAACCGGTGGAGGCTATTACCATCGATTCCCTTGACCTTCCGGGCTGCGATTTTTTGAAAATCGACGTGGAAGGCATGGAACTTCAGGTCCTGCAGGGCGCAGAAGAAACGATCCGGAAGTATCAGCCGGTTATTTATACCGAGGCGGACCGTGAAGATAAGAATGATGCGCTGTTTGCATACCTGCGTTCCCATGGTTACCGCCTGTACAGGCACAATCCGCCCCTTTATAATCCGAACAATTATTTCCACAATCCCGAAAACGTATTTAAAGTGGATAAGATACTGGAAGACGGAAGAAAGGTTTCCCTGCAAGTTGTTTCCTATAACGTGCTCTGTAAACCGAAAGATTCGCCCATCAGGTTCGAAGGCTTCGAAGAAATCGAGTGATACTAATTCGCAGATATAGAAAATTGTGTACCCTGTCCCGTCCGGCCAACCTCACCTTCGCAGGGGCGGATGTAGATACCGCGCAGATCAGCTTCACCGGCGTTAATTCGCTGGAAGCGGATAAGAAGATGACGCTGGTTGCTGATTTCGGCGACAAAGTGGGAACCATTACGGGCACTAAATACAGGATCAGCACGGCGCTGGAAGGAGAAGGTGCGGCGTCCCTGCAGGGCAGCGACCTGATCTTTACCACAAAGACCGGGACGGGCGGCAATACGCCCAAGGTCCTGGAGCAGACCCACAATGTCGTAATGGGCATGGAAGCCAATATGGCGACCCTGGCCGCGGGCACGGAACACCTGGACAACGTAATGAACGGGCTGGGCGATCCCGCCAACGCGGGTGCTGATGGCACATCCACCGCAGTCTCCGTGGGCGGTGGGGGGAACCGTTATGAAACGGGCAGCCATGTGAGTACCCGCAGCTGGAACGCGGCGGTGGGCATTGGCCGGAAGAGCGAGACGGAAAAAGGCACGCTGGAGTGGGGCATTTTCGGTGAATACGGCAAAGGCAACTACACGCTGCACAGCGATGACGGGGACCGGGGTGAAGGCAACGGCCATTATGCAGGCGGCGGTTTATTAGCGAAGTGGACGAACAAACATAACGTGTACGCCGAGGCCAGCTTCCGGTTAGGGCGCATGAGCGACAGCGCCCGGGATATCCTGACTGATGGCGTTAACAATTACGGTTATAACGTGCACGCCAATTACTACGGCGCCCATGTAGGATTGGGCAAGATTATGAACTACAAAGGCGGTAAAGCCCTTGACCTGTACGGCAAATATTTCTACACGAAACGCAACGGCGTAAGCTTTGACGCGGGGGCCGACCATTATGACCTGGACGGTGTCAGCAGCAGCCTGCTGCGGATCGGAGCCAGGTACGGCAGTACGGATAAGAAGTGGAATTGGTACGGCGGTCTGGCCTTTGAGTACGAGTTCGACGGCAAGTCGGGCGGTACGGTGACCACCGCGGGTATCAGCGCGCCGATCCGTGCGGCCAGCATCAAAGGCGGCAGCGTCCGGGGCGAGATCGGCCTGCGGATGGACGCCACAAAGGACAATCCGTGGAAGGCGGACATCAGCATCTACGGGTACGGCGGCAGACATCGGGGCTTCGGCGGCAACATCAGCGTGGCGTATACGTTCTGATGTTATTGTTTGCGAGGTGAGACCAGACAAAGGTCAGGAAAAAGGAGCAAATATAGCAACAATTCAAATAGTAAAAAGGGGCTGTAATAAAATAGCCCCGGTTCTTTCCTCGTGTGCCAAAACTTTACCCGTCCTTCTTTCGGATTGGAAAGAGGGGCGGGCGTTTTTATTTTGCATTTGTAACACTTTTGTGACGTTTGGCGTGTTATAATATAATAAAAGACAGCAACATTAATTGACAGGTTTTCTTATACCGGACGGAAAGCAATTTAACAAATCGCAGTTTCCGTATTTTGTATAATTTCAGGAGGCGCCGTTGCGAAACCATAATAAACGAAGGTGGATAACCCTAATCAGCTTAATCATTGGCATCGTTGCAGTGGGATACGCCATAGGGGCTTATTTTACAGACTATGCATTGAAACGCGGCAATGATACCGACCCTCTGGCTCCGCCGGTTGCCTGTACGAGTATACACGACAAGAACAGGGAAATTCCTGCTTTGCCCAAAGCATCCATGGAGAAGTGGAGTGCGGTCTCGTCAGACGGCAGACACCTGGCAGCGACCCGTTATTCTCCCCAAAATCCGGGTAAACGCTGGGTTATCCTCGTGCATGGGTATGGCCGGGACCAGCGTTATGTAAGAGACTATGTGGACGCGTATCTGGAAAAAGGATATCAGGTTTTGACACCTGACCTCTGTGCTTCCGGGGAAAGCGAAGGCAAGTATATTACTATGGGGGTAAAAGAAAGCGGGGAAGTTGCCCTTTGGGCAGAGAAAATCAAAGCATACGACCCTGATGCCAAGATAGTGCTGCACGGTGTGTCCATGGGAGCCGCTACGGTACTGATGGCCGCAGGCAGAAAGGATATACCCGGACTTGCGGCTGTTATAGAGGATTGCGGCTATACCAGCGCCTATGCGATGTTTTCCAACCAGTTAGGCGTTCTCTTCGGACTGCCGGAGTTTCCCATCATGACCTGCGTTGATGTGGTCAGCGGCCTGAAAACAGGAGCCAAAGTGTCTGAAGCAGCGCCCCTGAAAGCAGTGCCGCACATCAAGGTACCTGTGTTATTCATTCATGGCGCTGCCGATACGCTGGTTCCGCCTGCTATGATGGAGGAACTGTTTGCCGCCTGCAGAGTGAAAAAAGACAAGCTCATAGTGGCGGGGGCAGGACATGGCGACGCGATGGTAACAGACGGGGAGAAATATTGGCGCCGCATTTTTGAGTTTTTATCACTATACGAATGAAATGGAATTACAGATCAAGCTGTTGTTTCCATGTTATGCTGTGGATTTTTCCACACCTGTTTTGATATAATTAATTATAAGAATTTACAGAGGCGGATAATGAAAATGACGAATCATGCAGATGAATACAATACGCAGGCGCGAACCAATCCTGTTTTTATGACGGCAAAAACAGCGGTATGCCTGATGGCCCGGGCAGGAATAGAAGATTCCGTTACCATTCGCAATCGCCTGGGACTGGAAGACGATACCCCGCTTCAAAGCATGGCAGATGCCGATGTGATTCTTGGGAATGTCCTTGTGGTTGAAGCCAAATACCGCACCATGTGGCGCCTGATTAAGGATTCCGGGTATCATGTCTGTGTGGATCTGCCTTGCGGCTACACGCCGAAGGCTCTCCGTATGACAGAAAAAGGGCTGCGCTTTGTCGGACTGGACCTGCCCATCGTGGCGCAGGAGGCAGGACCGATTCTCACTTCGCTTGCCGCCTGTCCCGAACGGATGTCCTTCAGCGGGGTCGATGCCACTAATTATAGTTCCCTTGAGGCGGCGCTGCAGGGGATTGATGAACCGCTTTGCATCTCCACAGAAGGCATGATGATGTACTTTTCCGAAGACGAGGCGGACGCCGTCATCTCCAACATCAGCGGCTTGCTGGCCAAACACGGCGGTTGCTGGATCACACCGGATCCCGAATACCGCTTGCAGTTTTTCCATAGCTTTTGCTCCGTGTTTGGGGAAAGCGCCTTCAGGAAACTGGAAGCAGCCGGAAACGCGGCAAAGCGGCAGTCAGACGTTGGCAGCCTGTCTAATTCCTTTATCCTGGAAGTGCCGGATATAACCGGTTCCTGCAAAGCGGCTGAGGCATTATTAAAAAAACACGGCCTGAAAGCAGAGAAAGTGAATCTGGCAGAGCATATGCCGGAGCTCGGCATTTACCGGGAACTCACATCGAAACAGATTGACCGGTTTAAAGAAGCTATGCGGCTTTGCCATTACTGGGTGATCACTCCTGATGGTACGCAAAAACAGCAGGCCAGTGAAACGACCGGGCAAAAGCCTTTCGTTATGCGCCACACTTGTGCGAACGGTATTTTTCAACTGTCGCTGGCAGGCAGAGTGGACAGCATATCCGCGCCAACGATCCTGCAGGCATGGGATGCGGAAAAATCATCCGGCGCCATTGACCGGATAAAAATAGACTGTTCCGGGCTGGAATATATCTCTTCGGCAGGAATCCGGGTATTGCTTTCCATACAGGAAAATTGCGGGCGCGGCATATTGTTTTATAACGTCAGCCGGCCGGTCGCAAAAATCCTGGCACAAAACGGATTTACGGAAATTTCGCTTTAATATTTTTGTTCATGGGGAGGTACAAGCAAGATGGATAGTAAAAAGAAGTTTATTATAAAAATAATGGCGGGTTTTGCTGTGGGAATCGTGAGTGCCATCCCTGCCGCTGAAGCCTGTACCACAACGATTGTGACCAAGGGGGGCCTCCGCTGATGGCAGCGCCTATGTGACCCATTCCAACGATTCTTTTTCCAGCGATCCCAGCATCGTGTATGTTCCTGCCAACCAGTTCCGGATCCGCGCCATCAAAAAGGACAATCCTGACCAGATTTTCAATCCGCGCCTGCCGGCCATGCTGAAGAAAGCCGGGTGGGCTGCCTATGACAAACAGGGCAACATGGACTGGGTACGTTCCATGCAGGAAGCGGAAGATTTTCATCCTTACTTTGCGTTGCGCCGGGTATGGCGGGCCTTGAGCCTTGTGGCTCCTTCGGCGAAGCTGCCGTCTAAAGTGAAAGATTGGGATACGGAGCGTTATCCGTTCTCTGTCCGTCCGGATCATCTGCTGACACTGAAGGAAATCATGGATCTGCACCGGGATGCCTACGAAAATACCGCCTTCGACCGCAGGGCAGGGGAAAACGCCGGCCTTTTTGCCTCGCCTTACCGGTATGGGCCTAATAAGTGGGAACGTTCCATCACGTCCCGTAACATTGCGTATACCTGGATTGCCCAGACAAAAGACAGCCTGCCGGGCCCGGTCTGCTGGCTTGCCATGAACGCGCCGGCGGAAAGCGTCTTTGTCCCGCTGGCGGTAGCGCCGCTGCCTGCAGCCTATGAAAAGGCAGACCGCAAGACATACGACCCGGAGAAAGCCTGGTGGATTTCCGGCCAGGTGACGCTGCTGACCCGGGGCTATTACAGTGTATATTCCCCCGAAGTACGGTCTGCTGCCGCCAACGAAGAACAGCGTGCCGCCAAACTGGTGGAAGCTTCTTCGTCCCAATCCCCGGAGGCCTTTGCCCAAACGCTGCGTGAAAACGCGGAGCGTACGCTGGCAACATGGAAAACCCTGTACGGGAACCTTCTTGTTTCCAGCGATGCGGACCATCACATCGACTACGATAACACCCAGTCGGACCGCCTGAAAGCAGATAAAGTTAAGAAATATTAAGGGCATCACAAGCAGACCCATTTTGTACGTTGCATCAGTGGTTCCACAACATATTCACTTTTTTATTAATAAAACGCGGAAATGGAGACAGTGTTTATGGAAAACTCTTTTGAAATTCCAATCTCCCGCCGTGATTTTATGGAAATGGCCGGGATGGAAGCGACAGAAGGAATTGCAGCGAACACCGCAGGCGAGCCGGGTATCGTCTCAGCCGCGGCCGACGACAGGAAAAACGGTACGATAAAGTATGCAGGCAGGGAAATCCCGGTGCTTTATTCCGTGGATGTGTGCGTGGCGGGCGGCGGTCCCTCGGGGACGGCTGCTGCGGTTATGGCCGCCCGGAACGGAGCCAGTACCGTGCTCGTCGAGCGGGGCGTGGCTCTGGGCGGTCTGGCGGTGCTGGGATGTGTATATCCTTTTATGGATACCCATGCGCCGGACAGCGACACCCCCTATGTGGCGGAAGTGAAGGAACGGCTGCGGCAGCATGGTACAGAACCCTTTGACGGCGTCACCCAGCAGACCTGGCACAATCCCGAGACACTGGCTCTTATCTATGATGAAATGTGCGTAGAGGCCGGTGTGGAAATCCTCTACCAGACGGTGCTTGTGGATACGGTGCTTGCCGGCCATGCCATTACGGCCTGCATTATCCAGACTATTGCGGGACTGGCGGCTGTCCGCGCCAGGATATTTATTGACGGCACGGGGGATGCGTTCCTGGCCCGTGCGGCAGGGGCGCCCTATGAACGTGGTTATGAAAAGACAGGAAATAACCAGCCTCTTTCCTTCCGTTTTGAAATGGGCGGCATCGATGTAGAAAGACTGTACCGGCATGTGGCAGTGGAGCTGCAGGAAGACTGGTGCAAGTCCAGGCCTCCCTATTTTGAAATCGCCGAAGCCATGCACCGCAAACAGCGGTATAAACTGGAAGAGATGATGGCCAGAGGCGTGGAAAGCGGGGAAATCACCCAGGAAGAAGCGGAGTACATGCAGGCCTATACCATTATCGGCAAAAACGGGGTCATGAGCATGAACTGTCCGGAGATTCCGGTGAGGTTTTCGGCTACCGACCCGGTTTCCTACAGCAAAGCGGTGACGTATGGACGGAAGATGATGCACCGTATCGCCGGTTACCTGATCCGCCGCCTGCCCGGTTTTGAGAAAGCTTTCATCAGCCGTGAGGCAGCGATGCTGGGAGCCAGGGAGTCCTGGCGGATTCGCGGTAAGTATTATCTGGTGGAGTCCGACTACCATGACCAGAGCCGTTTTCCGGACGCGGTATGCCGTACGGCCTGGTTTATTGACGCCCACGGGGAAAAGGTTTCGGAAAAGCTTCCTGCAGGAGGGTTTTATGAGATTCCTTACAGATCCCTGGTCACGGAGAAAATTGAAAATTTAATTGTGGCGGGACGCTGCATCAGCGCCAGCTTCATTTTGCAGGCATCCATGCGCATCCAGCCTACCTGCATGAGCATCGGGGAAGCGGTGGGCATCGCCGCGGCTTGGGGACTCTCCCATAATATTGCGGCAAATGAAATAAAATGGGACGCGATACCGGCAGAAAAACGCAGTTACGTATCCGTTGAAAGAACGAAATAATGATGAACAGGAAGATGTGATTGCCTTTGGGGAGTAACTAAGCAAAAAGGAATAAAATATAAATTTACATAATATATGGAGAGGATAACAAATGTCGATTACAGGTATCTTGTTGCTTGGCGGTTTTGTTCTGTTTGCTGCGCTTATGGTGGCCAGAATCTTGCCCGCCTTGCTGGCGCTGCCGCTCATGGCGGCGTGGATTGCCTGGTGCGCGGGACTCCCTTTTCTGACTTGGGCCAATGAAGTCTTGCTGGGAGGCGCGCTCAGGCTGTCTTCGGCCATTGCGCTGGTGGTGTTCGGCTCCATGTTTGCCAAGGTCATACAGAAGACGGGAATTTCTGATGCCATCATCAAAAAGGCTGCTGAATTGGCCGGGGATCGTCCTATTGCTATCGCGTTCCTTATGCTGGCAGCTACTGCTTTTGTATTTACTGGGATGAGCGGCCTGGGAGCCGTGCTGATGGTTGGTTCCATCGCGCTTCCCATCATGACCAGCACCGGCATTTCCCCTCTGGATGCTGCGGTCATCCTGCTGCTGGGAATCAATCTTGGACTTATGGCGAACATTGCCAGCTACGGTACCTACATAGGCGTCTTTGGCAGTGAGGCTGCGCTGTATTATTACTTTCCCGGAATCGCCATTTCTGCTCTGGCAGCCCTTGTCTACATCCTGCGCAACATACCGCGGGGTACCGGGGAAGGCGGTTCGCTGCCGGAGCTGGCGATGAGTATCCTGAAAGGTATTGCAGAAATTCCCGTAAGCCTGTGGCACGGACTGGGAGCGGTGTTTTCCGGCAGGCAGCAGGGATTGGTCATAAGGAAGAAGGAGTTATCCCCGGCGGCACTCATAGCTCCGGTGCTGCCCCTGGTGTTCATCGGCTGTGCCGGCATGGTCTTCGGGCTGGGAAGTCCCAAGAATGGCGCCATCGATCCGGTAGCTGCAGCGATTCTGGGCTTCCTGGTGTCAGCCCTCTACGCTTCACTGATGACAAGACCCAAACAGACCATCAATTTGCTGGCAGGAGCTTTTGTGGAGGGCATCCAGGACGTCGCCGGGGTGTTGTTCCTTTTTATCGGCATTGGCATGCTGGTGACGGCCACGGCCCATCCCCTGGCTGCCCCGGTGCTGAAGCCGGTCCTGACCTCCATACTTCCTGCCTCCCTGACAGGCCTGCTGATCATCTTTGCCATCTTTGCCCCGGCGGCACTTTACAGGGGTCCCTTCAATATGTTTGGTATGGGAGCGGGTATCGCCGCTATCCTCGTGGGTTTCGGCACATTTCCCCCGGAGGCGCTTTGCGGCATGTTTTTGGCCGTGGGCTTTGTCCAGGCTGTCGCGGATCCTACCAATTCCCATAACACCTGGATCGGCGGCTTTACCGGCGTGGATACGGCTGAAATTCTGCGGCGCATTCTGCCTTACAGCTGGGGGATGTGCATCCTGATGCTGCTCTGCGTGTCCTTTACCCATTGAGCGGCCGGAACAAGGGAGGGAGACAGATGCGCCAGGTGAGGATCGGCATCGATGTAGGCGGCACCTTTACCGATGCCGTCGCCATTGACAATGCAACTTATGAAATCATAGCGCAGGAAAAAATTCCAACTACCCATGGAGCCAGGGAAGGCGTGGCAGAGGGAATCATCACCGTCCTGCAGAGTATCCTGAATAAAAATCATATTGCCCCGGAAGAGGTGGTGTTTATCGCCCACGGCACAACCCAGGCTACCAATGCGCTCCTGGAGGGAGACGTGGCGGTGACCGGGGTGCTGGCCATGGGCAGCGGCATGGACGCGGGCCGCGCCAGAGCCACCAGCGATGTGGGGGATATTCCCCTGGCGCCTGGTAAGTATCTATCTGTCGTCCACGAGTTCGTGAAAACGGAGGACGCGGCTTATTCCCACAAGGAAATAGAAGAGAAGATTGAAGAGCTGAAACTCAAAGGGGCACAGGTCATCGTGGCTACGGAATCCTTTGGCGTGGATGACCCGGCCAATGAGAATTTCGTGGTGGAACTGGCCCGGGAGAAAGGACTGTACGCTACCGGCGGGCACGAAGTGTCGCAACTGTACGGACTGCGGGTGCGTACCCGCACGGCGGTCATCAACGGCAGCCTGATCCCCAAAATGATGGAAACAGCGGACATGACGGAAGCCTGCGTCAAACGGTCCGGTATCCCGACCTCTCTGATGATTATGCGCTGCGACGGCGGCGTCATGACAGTGGATGAAGTGCGCAGGCGTCCTATTCTTACCATGCTCTCTGGCCTGGCCGCCGGGGTGGCGGGCGTGCTGATGTACGAACGCCTGTCGGACGGAATCTTTCTGGAATCCGGCGGGACCTCGACGGATATTTCCGTGGTGAAGGACGGGCGCGTTATGGTTCGCTACGGGGAAGTGGGCGGACACAAAACATACCTGTCTTCCCTGGACGTTCGCACACTGGGCGTGGCTGGCGGCAGCATGATCCGTGTGGAAAACGGAAAAATCACCGATGTGGGTCCCCGCAGCGCACACATTGCAGGCCTGCCCTATGAAGTGTTTTCAGATAAATTGCAGCATCCCCAAGTGAAATTTGTGGCGCCCTGCCCGGACGATGAGGCCGTGTACGCCATTGCGGAAGGGGTGGACGGAGGCCGTGTTTCCCTGACTTTGGCCGGTGCGGCAAACCTGCTGGGGTTCGTGCCGGAAGGAGATTACGCCTCGGGTGACCGGGAAGCGGCTCGTGTGGCCTGGCAGGCGCTGGGCAACGCCATTGGCTGCTCTGCGGAAGAAGCCGCGAAACAGGCTATGGACCGGGGCGTGGCAAAAATCGGGGAAATCGTGAAAAAGCTGATTGCGGATTACGAGCTGTCGCTTTCCGATCTCTGCCTGGCAGGGGGAGGCGGCAGCGCCGGCGTGGTGGTTCCTTATCTCGGTAAGGTGATGGATATACGCTGGAAAACGGTGAAGAACGCGCCTATCATCTCTACCATCGGCGTGGCCATGGCCATGGTGCGGGAAGTGGTGGAGCGGACGGTGCTTAACCCCACAGAGCAGGACATCCGCGCCATCCGCCGGGAGGCCATGGAACAAATCCTGCGAGCCGGGGCCGGCGAATCCACGGTGGAAATTGCTATTGAGTTTGATAAAAAGACCAATATTTTGCGGGCGGTTGCGCTGGGCGCTTCGGAGCTGCGAAAAAGTGAAGGAAGCAAAAGCGCGCTTTCCGAAGCGGAGCTTCTCGCCATTGCAGCCCAATCCATGGAACTGCCGGAAAAAAATGTGGCGGAGGCTGCATCCGTCGGCAAGTGGCACATTTACGACGGGCAATTTACGAAGAAGTTCTTCGGCCTTTTCTCTTCCCGTAAACATAAGGTGCGCGTGCTGGATCGCAACGGGGTCATCTGCCTGCGCCGGGAAGGGCTGGGCGCGGTGGTGACCAGTCGGGCAAAGATGAAAGAAGATCTGGCCATGCTGCTGGAAGATACAGTGGAGTTTGGGACTGTTGGCGGGCAGTTGCCCGGGCTGTTTGCCTACTATGGGGAAAAGCAGCTGAATCTTTCCGGTCTGGCCAGTCGGGAACAGGTACAGGCCGTGCTGGACATTGAACTGGCCGACTGTCCGGAAAATGAAAAAATCGTGATTCTGGCTGTGAAGCCGTAATCACGATGCAAGATGGAGCAACACTGATTTGGTGCTTGAACATTTACGAATATAAATCACCTTCATCATAAAAAAAGAGCATAGACTTTTAAAGCCTCTACTCATATATTAAGAATCGGTGCTCATCGGAGAAGAATTGCGGGCATGATGAAAAGAATTTTATCGGTTATATTTTTACTGGTGTTGTTTTCAAACACAACATTGGCGGCTTCCATCCCCCTTCGTGGCATCGTCGAAGGTTTTTACGGAAAAGAGTGGACTGTTGAAGAGCGGACAGATGTTTTCGGGTTCTGCCATAGCAATCATCTGAACGCCTACATCTACGCGCCCAAGGATGACCCGTATCACCGCATGAAATGGCGCGAACCTTACCCCGCCAAAAAACTCGTTGCGTTGGGTAATCTGGTTGCCGTCGCACAGCAAAACAACATTCGTTTTATCTTTGCGGTGTCGCCTGGCCTTGACCTCAACTATCATGGCGCGAAGGGGGAGGAGGATTTTGGCCTGCTGATGCGCAAGCTCGATGCCATGTATCAAATTGGTGTGCGGGACTTTGCGATTTTCTTCGACGATCTGAAGGACCAAAACAATACGCATCACGAAAGCGGCAAGGCGCAGGCCGGCTTTCTCAACCGCGTGCAAAAAGAGCTGCGCGGGCGGTACAGGGATGTCGCTTCGCTGCTAACCGTTCCAACGGAGTATTATCGTTTTGATATGCTGGACGCTGCCGGCGAAGCCACCGATTATACGAAAGATTTCGCCGGCACTTTAAACAAAGAGATTATCGTGCTGTACACGGGGGACGGAGTCGTGTGCGACGGTATTTCAGAGGAGAGTTATCAGGCTGCCAATAAAATATATGGTCGCAAACTCGGTATTTGGTGGAACTATCCTGTGAATGATTACGATGTTACGCCGGACAGCAAACGCAAAGCAAAACGCAAAGCCAGACGCAACGCCAAACTTGCACTGGGAGCGATTGAGAAATTGCCGGCTTCCCATGCATCGGCAATTTTCTTTAATCCGATGTCGCAGTACAATATGTCAAAGATTGCTCTTGCAACGGGCGCAATCTACGCAGATGATCCGGCTGCTTACGATGCCTCCCGGGCCTGAGATAAAGTCTTGAAGGAGCAATTTGGCGTATTGGCCCCGTCGATGAAAATTTTTGCTGCGCATTCCCGCCACATGGAAAATTCCTGGGCGAAATGCGGAGCGGACGATGCCCCCGAATTTGCAGATGCTGCTAAGTCTGTTATGAAGTCGGCGCGTTTAAATCGAAGCATTACAGGCGTCGCAGAACTGTCGCGTCAAATTGACGGGATGGAAAAAGCCGCCGGTTTGTTGCTGAGCAATTTGCCACCGCGATATCTGGCGGAGTGCAAGCCGCAGCTGAAACAGTTCAGTCGCATGGCACAGGCGGACAGGCTGGCTTTAAGATCCTTGCAAGATAAAAAGATTGACCCGCAGTTAAAGGTTCTGCGTGACAAAATTTATAAAAATGTGCCTAAGGCGGTTTTGTCAGAAAAAGCCGCATTAAAATTTATCGATGACACAATTGACTTGCTCTGCACAAAAAAGAAACGTTGAACATGAAGTTTAGTAAATTTCTGTTTTGCATAATTTCTAAACTGTATACGGAAGTGTAAAACCGGGAACTTCGGAACTAACGCCCGTACCTGTAACAGGGTGCGGGTGTTTTTCTTTAGACCGGGCAATTGCATCCACATGCGGCCTGTCAGCAATGGCAGGCCGTTTTTCTTTTTTCAGGCTGGCGTCAATTTTGGGCAGTCTGTCTTGTATATAAAATAAAGGGCAATTGCGGCGAATTTTACAATATTTAATAGTGGCATATTTTAGAAGTTTTATATTTAGGTAGATTTTACCATTTATTTGACACGATATTTTTGTTATAATAATAATGGTAAATTGTATGCTTTTTTAATATAAATCAGGCAGTGCTGTTTAAACGCAGTGTTGCCCTGGTATATTGCAACAATAATGAACCCGGAAAGGTGAAT
>CAJODT010000055.1:1399-11753 GCA_905233365.1 uncultured Succiniclasticum sp. | reverse complement strand
GTTACCTTCGTGCATCACTTTATAAAAACCAGCCGCAACCTTTTTATACACGCCGTTTTCGTTGGTCTTCGGTTTTGGATCAGGCCCGACCCACTGGGGGGAATACGCGATCCAGTGATTATCCTTGGTGAATTCGTAGCATACGATTCTCGCATTAGCCCAGCTGCGCAAGGTCCATTTTCCGAGAATGTCTGTATCCGCCACCGCCGGTTTTCCGCTCATCTTTTTATATTCAAATTGTTCGCCGGGTTTCAGATAGTTAAAGCCGGACTCGGTAACGGTAAAGCGGATACCGGTCTGCGTTTTTTCAAAAATTCCCCGGAAGTCCTGGTCGTCATTGACAGAGCCCTGGTTGATGGACAGCTTATCGCCGCTGATGTTGGCATAGCCGTCGGCATGGGCCAGGCGGTAAAAGAAAAAGTCCACGTAATAGCCGCCGGTCTGTGGGTTGGCTTCCTTGATGGTCAGCGTGGAATGAGGATCGCTGGTACATTCCCAGGTACCCAGATATACTTTGTCCATGGCTTCATAATACTTCGGGTCACGTACATCCGGACCCGCGCCGTTGGGACCGGACCCGGCAAGCACGGCTCCCTGTAATGCCATTGCAAAAATCAGAAAACAGACTGCTATTATTTTCTTAATCAATTGAAATCACCTCCTTACCGTTTCAACATACGTGCGTGATGGTTATTTTGTTTAGCACCATATTATAATTCCTGTATGATACCAGAAGTTTCAACATACGCGTGTGATGGTTTTACTTACACCGTCAGACTTTACTGCCGCAGTTTTCACAGAATTTGCTGTTGCCTTTTAGCGGCGCGCCACAGTTCTGACAATAGCGCGTCTGCGCAACACCGGCTGCTGCCGATACGTTTGGTTCGACTGCCTGCGCAACACCGGCCGCTGCCGATGCGCTTGGTTCTCCTGCCCGGGGAATAGCATGCTGCGGATTATCCGGAGGCAGCGTGTCTTCAGTGGGACTGTCTGTCCGCTGTATTTCCTCCTGCCCTTCTTCCTGCATTTCTTCAGGCCGGTTGTTTCGCTTTAATTGCTTCTGGCGTTCAATCGCCTGCAGACGCAGTTGCTCTTTACGTGCCAGTCGATCGGAAGCGATCTTATTGCTTTTCCTGTTCTTTACGAAGAAATGGAAGCCGATGCCTGCAAGAAATACCAGAAACGCAATGCCGGAAACGATACGCGTGAAGCGTTTGGCTGCTTCAGCCTCCGGGCTTTCTTCGGTGCTCTTACCGTTTTTCCCGTCAGTCTTTTCGGTGTTTTTTCCGCTGCCGTCTTTCGTATTGTTTGCGTCAACCGTTGTTTTTTTGTCATTTGAGTCAGTCGTTGTTTTCTTGCCGTCAGTGTCAGTGGTTGTTTTTTTATCCGGACTGTTAGTAGTTACCGGTTGGCCTAAAGCCGCTGCCAAAACTTCCTCTCTGGCGGACAGGATCAGTTTGTTGACGGTGGTGACCTTCTGGTTAAATTTACTGTCTTTGCTTTTATTGGTCAGGGTAAAGACTTCGATGACTTCCAGTGTATCCGCGTCTTTCGGAACTGTGTAGTTCAGGAACACGTTGCTCATGTTTTCTTTCCGAAAGTTCTCGGTCTTAATGACCGTGTCGCCTTTTTTCACGGTTACCTGCAAACGTATAAGGTTGGTTCGACCTGTGATGGGAAGCTCCTTTGCATTCTTTAAGGAGCCGCTGATCACAAATTTAATTTTGCTTTCCGGTTTGATTTTGCCTACATAGGTGTGCCTCTTATCTTTTAGCCCTGTGTAGCGGAAATCTTCCGCCCCTTCCGCGTCTACCGTGATGGCGGTCAGTCCCTGTTCCACGATAGAAGCGGCAGGTACCCGTCGCAATTCAGCGAAACAGGGCAAAGAGAAAAGACTGAAAAGGACGGTAACAATTGTCAGCTTTGCGATGGTTTTACTGAAAGTTTTCATCATTCTCAGCTCCATTATCAATCATTCCTAAAATAGAATCGCCGCTACATTATAATCGCCGCTGTGCTGCCAATTAAGATGAACAGCAGCGCACCACCTAAAAACAAACCCATACCGCCCATCATCCGCAGCGTTTTGATGAGGCCCCAGCTTTCGCCGTTCTCATCCTTCACGCCTACGCCGAACATGGACAGTACGGTGAGCTTCCGTGAATCGCTGTCTCCAATGAGTTTTTCTTTGCCGTTTTCCAGAATCTCATAAATAAAAGGATGGTCAAAGGCGTCCATGCGAAGCCCTTTCGACAGATACAGCAGGGCGATGATGAAGGCGATGCAATACCAGGCTGCCCCGTATCCCGGGGAAAAGCTGTCCATAAACTTTTCGCCTTCCTTCATGCTGACCCAGCGGAAGAATGCGGCGATGATGGCCGGTAAAAACACCGTAACAACTGTGTTCACAACAACGGAAACCATACGGCTCAACGGGTAAAAGCGAAGATGCACCGGCACCAGTTTTCCTTCCTCGTTTCTCTCCCGGAAGACCGGCGTGTTATCATAGGGGTTTTCCAAAACGTCTTCCCCTTCCGCTATGGAAAGGGCATTTCCCTTACGTTCCGCTTTGGCCGCTTCCGTTTTTAATACGATGCTGCGCACCACCTCGCTGCTGTTTTGCGAAAACATAACCCCGTAAATGATAAAGGGCACGGCGGTGATATACAGGCCAACCCATGCATTGCCGAATAAAAATGTCAGGAGAAGGAAGGTGCCCAGGGTGTACAGGAACCAGTTCCACAGCCAGGGTCTGGATTTTTTCTCGCGCCCGGTAGAGACGGCGATGCGTCCGGTCTGGCCGTTCATGACCGCAGTTACGCCCGTGTCTTTATATTTGGCTTTGATAAAATAAACCGGAAGCAATACCGGCATGGTCAGCAGATTACCGGACCGTAAACGGATGTCGACGCCCTCGGTCTGCATGACCCGTTCCACTTCCGGCAGGAAATCTTCTTCCACTTCCTGCAGGATACGCTTTTCCGTCTGGGCGTCAGAAATGTCGGACAGTTTTACATTCTGTCCGGCAATATATCCGTATTCAAAAGGACGGGCTTCCGACCAGTCAAAGGGCTCCATGGCGTTTAACGTCAGGTTGTCCAGCTGTTTGGAAGTGTTCACCGCAGTGCCGTCCAGATATCCGTCGCAGTAAAAACTGCGCTGTGTTTCATCCCGGGTCACGGTGGCGGACACGGGTCCCCGGGCCAGCTGGTAAGGCAGGTAATATCCTTTGAACTGGTCCATGTTGGAAAGGACGGCCTGGCCTTCCGGCGTTTTTTCATTCTCGTGGGCCCACTCCAGCATCCGTTTTTTCGCCTCTTCCGGGGTGATAAAGAAAGGAATGATCAGTTCCGGCATCTGATCAGGACGCAGCAGATCCTTCCGGATCAGTTTGCTGCCGCAGAAGTCACAGGTACCGGAAGCCTCCCCTGCTTTGAAGATCACCTGGGCCCCGCAGGTAGGACAGGAGTGCTCTTCCAGAGCCTGGCCCGCCGAACCGGCTTTTATATTCTTTTTGTTCAGGTCGCGCCACTGGCTCATCTTCCGTTCCACTTCCTGGATACCGGAAACCTGCCCGCAGTTCGGGCAGCTGTAGGTCTGGCGTATAATGTCGAAACCTGCGGGAGCGCCGCAGTTTTTACAAAAAATACGAAGGGGATTCATTTTCTTTCGGGTTTCCTCCATGGCGTCGCGCTCCTTTCCACAAATTTGTAATAGATACTGTAAGTCTTGTTTCTAATTTACATTATATCACTACGGGCAGAAAAATTGTTAAAAATACGGAAATCATGTAAGAACTATTTAATTACGAATTTAACAAAACAGAATCTTTATTTTCGCGTATGAAATGTGTATAATAAAAAATAGGAGGAACATTGCATTCCGAAAAGTATTGTAAAAGTATTTTAATTTTAATTTTTAATCATAAGGAGGTTCACAATGGGATTCTTTGGCAGCTTATTTGAAAAGAGACAGTGCTCTATCTGCGGAAAGGAAATGGGACTGACGGAACGCAAAGAATTGTCCGGCGGCAATCTGTGCGACGACTGTGCGGAAAAGCTTTCCGACTGGTTTTCCACAGAAGCCCGCAAAGCTTCCACTCCCCAGCAGATCAAGGAACAGCTTGCCTATCGGGAACAGAACAGGCAGGCGGTAGCACAGTTCCATGCAACGCGTACCATCGGCAGGAACACCAAGGTCTATGTGGATGAGATGAACCGGAAATTTATGGTTTCCAGCGCCAGCAATCTGCAGGATGATAATCCGGATGTGATCGACGCTTCCGCTATCACGAATGTGGCCGTTGATATTGACGAATCCAAACATGAACTGCGGACCAAGGACGAAGAAGGACGGAGCGTATCCTACAATCCCCCGCGTTATGATTTTTCCTATGATTTTTACGTAAACATTGATGTCAGCCATCCCTACTGCAGTCACAGACGTATTAAAGTGAACAGCAGCAGCGTCTGGGTAAGGTACGACTATCTGCAGTCCAGAGGCATCACAGGTTTTGGCAATCGCAGCATGGGCACTTCCTTTAACGCAGGCGGAAACATGGGCACAGCGGCCGGCATCTTAGGCGCTGTTATCAACGGAATTCAGAGCAGCATGAACGCGAACAATCCCGGCGCTATGTATCCGCCGGATTATCAGGAAAATATGGCGATTGCGGAAGACATCCGCGCTTCGCTGATGAATCTGCGTAACCCGGGCTCCGTGCCTACTCCTGGCATGGGCATGGGTGCGAATGCGGGTATGGGAACCGTAGGCGGCGTGGCCGGCATGGCGTCCGCCGGTGGTATGGCAGCTGCCGGAATGCCGCAGCAGGGTTATCCGCAACAGGGTTACCCCGGACAGATGCCGCAGCAGGGCTACCCGCAGCAGGGTTATCCCGGACAGATGCCGCAACAGGGCTATCCGCAACAGCATGGTTACCCCGGACAGATGCCACAACAGGGTTATCCGCAGCAGGGTTACCCCGGACAGATGCCGCAACAAGGCTATCCGCAACAGGGTTATCCCGGACAGATGCCACAACAGGGTTATCCGCAACAGGCAAACGCAGGCAGCTGGACCTGCCCCAACTGCGGAACGGCAAATCAGGGTCAGTTCTGCATAGGCTGCGGAGCACCGAAACAGTAACCGTTTGCATATCCTAAGGAAATGCTGATTCATTCGTACGAATTCATGTAATCAGCGTCTTCCTGAATAAAACTTTTGATTCATAAATTTATAGCGCTCTTGCTTGATTTGCAGGAGCGCTATTCGTTTGCCTTATTTATTTAATGTCCAGTAATGAGAATCACACTTCACAACATTGCAACACAATTTACTCTTCCCGACTTTCCCGTTCCCAAAGCAAGCTTCCCAGCGTGCTGAACAACTGCTCCGGATCAATGGGTTTGCTCAGGTGAACGTTCAGCCCGGCCTGTAAACTCCGCTGCACATCTTCATCAAAGGCGTTGGCAGTCAGGGCGACAATGGGAATTACTTTGGCGTCCGCCCTGTCCATGGCGCGGATGTTTGCGGTAGCGGTCAGTCCATCCATCTCCGGCATGCGGATATCCATAAGGATGACATCGTAATAATTCTCCGGATGCTCCGCGAACTTTTCTACCGCAATTTTGCCGTTGAGAGCATGGTCTACTTCAATTTCCTTCATGCTCAGCAGCATCATGACGATTTCTGCGTTGATAGCCACATCTTCCGCCAGAAGGATACGGCGCCCTTTCAGTTCCGCCTTTCTCTCTTTCTGTATCGTTACAATATTTTTCCGTTTCACAGCCTGATGGAATTCTTCCATCACATTTGTCGCAAACAACGGCTTGGCAATAAAGCTGTCCACACCGGCAGCGATGGCTTCTTCCGTAATATCGTCCCAGCGGTAGGCCGTCAGGATGATGATGGCGGATTCATTGCCCACAATCCCGCGAATCTGCCGAGCCGTTTCCACTCCGTCCATCTCCGGCATTTTCCAGTCCACTAATATTAAATTGTAGGGATCGCGCCGGGCATGCTGGAACCGTACTTTTTCTACCGCTTCTCTGCCGGACAATGCCGTATCTGCCGGGATGCCGACCTTTTCCAGCACCAGTCTTGCATGTTCGCAGGCAATGGAATCGTCGTCAATTACCAGCACTTTCATTTCGCGGGGATTAAGTTCAGGTTCATCCATTGCATTGGTGCGTTGGGAATCCATAAGCGTAACAGTCACGGTAAATGTGGTGCCAGCCCCCTTTTCGCTTTCCACTTCCAGCTTGCCGTTCATTACGTCCACCATGTTTTTGGTGATGGCCATGCCCAAACCGGAACTTCCGTATTTACTGGTTGTAGAAGAATCCTCCTGGCTGAAGGCATCAAAAAGCTTCGGCAGGAATTCTTTACTCATACCGATGCCGGTATCTTTTATGACAAACTGCATCGTCGATTTATTATCGAAGCTGGCAACCCGTTCTACGGTAAAATCAATATGGCCCTCTTTCGGTGTAAACTTCACCGCATTACTTAAAATATTCAGGATAATCTGCCGCAGCTTCATATCGTCGCCGATATAATAGTCATCAATATGCCCGTTGATGTTGCAGCGGTAGTTGATGCCTTTCTCGGTGCACTGGCTGCTGACCAGCGTATTGATCTGTTCCAGCAGGTGCGAAATAGAAAACTCTTCATTCTTCAGGCTCATACGCCCGGATTCGATGCGCGACATATCCAGGATGTCGTTGATCAGATGCAGCAGATGCTGGGCCGAGTCCCCGATTTTTTCCAGATATTCTTTCGTGGATGGGGAAAGACCCTTTTCGCTGAGGGCGATATTATCCAGACCGATGATGGCGTTCATGGGGGTACGGATTTCGTGGCTCATGTTGGAAAGGAACGCGGTTTTGGCTTTGTTTGCTTCCTCAGCTACCGTAAGCGCGTCGCTGAGCGCCTGATTCTTTGCCATGTCCTCCCGGGTTTCCTGGTCAACATCCGTAAAGCCCACACCAATCGCATGGACGATGTGGTCCTCCCGGTCCTCCGCATGACGGACGCCAGCCATGCGAAGCATCTCGTAGGTTTCTTTCCCGTCCCGGTTCACAAGGTAACGGTAGCTGATTACGAGACCTTTTTCCAGCGCCGCCCGTATGGATTCCGGGTTAATAAAGTTCAGGAAACCTTCCCGGTAACTGTCTGTAACAAACTTTTCCGCATACTTGGTAAATAATTCATGGAAGCAAACGTTCTCCCCTTCTTTCGGCGCGCCGGGAAGTTTGGAGCCGGAACGGACACAGATGCTCTGGTCGGTATCCAGGTCTACAAAATAAACGCTTCGGTAATCGGAAGCCAGCGCCGTGATCATCTTATCCTGACGTACACGCTGCTTTTCCTGTTCCAGCAGCTTCTCCTGCAAGGACATGCGTTGCTCCAGTTCCTGCTGCTTTACCCGGGTCTCCGCTTCAAAGGTTTCTTTTTCCAGTTCCAGCCTGGCGGCACGGCGCATCTGCCGCAACATGAACATAAACATAGCCATCAGTACGGCCGCGGTCAAAAGGATCTGCGCCAGGTTGTGCGACATCATACTGTCGGTAATGGAACTGATCTTTTCACTGATCAGGCTTTCCCGGATCAGGTAGGTAAGCATCCAGGTTGTCCCTTTGATGGGAACGTAATACATAGTTTCCGCGATTTTATTATATGTGAAAGAAACATAACCGTCTTTTCCCCTGGCAAAATCCTGTTTCATCTTTTCCAGGGAGTTTCCGGAGTCAAAGCTGGCGGATTCCATCGCCTGCAGCAGATTGGTATCGGCAGACAGACCGCCCAGTACCACATTCGTCAGAGGGATTCCTTCTTTTGTATAAATGTTACAAAACGTGATTTTGTTGTTATCGGCCTGCAGGGAAACGCCTTCCAGCATACGCTGCATGTCAATTTCCATGAAGCTTGCTACCAGCGTCTGCCCGTTAAACGGGAGTTTTTTCAGCGGAATTGCGATGATTACGCTTTTGTTTTTGGTTTCGATATTCTTTATGGAAATCTCAGGACCTGCGAGAGACCGGTAATCAAACCGGTAGGAGTCAATATCGTTCTGTATTCCCTGGGCCGTATAAATCAGCCCGTTGCTGTCCACAAAGGCAAACTTTTCCAGCCCGTACAATTGTTTCATCCTGCGCTGGAACGCCTGCAGATGGTCTATGTCCTGCAAATCGTAAGGCTCAAGCAGACCCGTTGCCACCTTAAAATTATCAATCGTCTTTTGGAGATTGGACGCAATGACCTGTTCCCGCCGCCCTGCCAGTTCGTCAAGATATAACAGGCTTACGGAACGTACGGCATCTTCGGTATCTTTTTTTGCGATCCGGCCCATCCACATGGTGCCAAAGATCAAGATAACCGATACAATGATACCGCCTAGGATCGCGGCTTTCTTAATACCGTTTGATTTGCTGCTTTCCATATTATTGGCCATTGTGTATCACGCTCCTGTATTTCTTGCACTGCCCTGCTTTGCAAGCGCCTGTGCTTCCTCAAATTTCTGTTCCCGTTTGATCTGGGCGTCGATGTTGCTGACGCCAACCACAACGTGGCGGCTTTCATTTTCGGAACCTTCCATCAGGATGATTTTCATATTGGCATATACGCTCTTTCCGCTGTTAACCAGCCGGTACGTAACAGATATACTCCCGTTTATATTTAATTCCTTCAGCATGTTTTCTTTGTTTAGTACATAAAGCACTTTGGCCAGGTCGTCTTCATGAACCGCAAGGGGCGCATTATGCAGACAGCTTTCAAAGAAATCAATGCCGTTGCTTTCTGTTTGCAGTTCCTTGTATTTATCGGCGGAACTGAATTCAATGAAGGCGTTTGTATCCATGTTCACATAATAAATGCTGAAAAAATCGTTGGCCAATGCCTGCGCGATACGGGCATAGGTAAGAGTGTCCATATGGGCTTTCTGCAGTTTCTTCTCCTGTGCCTGCCGGTACAGCGACTGGGTATGAATATTACTGATGCCGATGACCACGCCCCGACTTTCACTGCCGGGCCGCGCAAGCTTCATGCGATAGTATTCCGGCTGACCGTTCACCAGCTTTCGATAGTCGATGGAATATACCGGTGTATTGTCCAGCAAGCCGATCATTTCTTTCTTCTGCATGACAGCCAGTATTTTTTCCAGGTCTTCCGGATGAATTACCTTTTTTAAGTTCTTCCTGCATTCCCGGAAAAAACTTGAGCCGCTGCGCTCCAGGTGCAGATCCGCATAGGCGTCTTCCGCTTTAAACTCTGTATATTCTTCCGTGTCCAGATCTACGTAGTACACCCTTTCAAAATCGCTGGAAAGCGCATGGGCGATGCCATACAGCTCTACGATTTTCAGCTTTTGCTCTTCTTCCGCAGAAGCGTTCCCCTCTGCATCTGCATCCTGTGCCGAACGGTTGCCTTGCGAAACCGCAGCTTCCCGGTTCGGTTTTGTAATGTCTGCCGATTTGGACACAGCCTGTTGCTTCTTCTGTATAATAAATGCTTCAAACTCTTCCGCAGGTACCGGCTTGGAAAAATAATATCCCTGTACAATGTCGCAGCCCAACGCTTTTAATGTGGTGAGCTGTTCTTCCGTTTCCACGCCTTCCGCAATGACAGGAACCTTCAGATATTCCGCGATGTCGATGATCAGTTCGATCATGCGGGTATCCTTTCGTTTACTGAACGCAGTGCGGATAAATTTCATGTCCAGCTTCAGCGCGTCGATGGGCAGCATGGACAACATATTCAGGGACGAATACCCGGTCCCGAAATCATCCATCTCAATGCGGAAGCCTAACTTACGCAGTTGCTTTACGATGTTGATAATCTGTATGGAATTATCGGTGTAGGCGGATTCCGTAATTTCCAGCAGGTACTCTGCCGTGGTTAATTTGTTTTCTTCAATAATTTTTTTGAATATGGAAATAAGTTCCGGATCATACATATCCACACGGGATACATTCACCGATACCGGCACGGTAACGCCCAGCGTATCTTTCCAACGGCGAATCTGTGCGGCTGCTTCCTGCCAGACGTAATGGTCCAGCTTATGGACCAGGCCGTTGTCTTCCAGCAGCGGAATAAACAGACCCGGGTCGATCATGCCCAGCCGGGGATGTTTCCAGCGGACAAGGGCTTCCGCACTGGCAAGGAAAGGCTCCTCCCTGCGCACATCGAATTTAGGCTGGTAATACACATGGAACTGGCGTTGCTCCAGCGCTTCCCTGAAATCATCCAGCAACTGTTCTTCATACAATTTTGCCTCGTGAAGCGCGTTATCATAATATGAAATCGTCTGCTCATATTTATTGCGCCCTGTGTCGGCAGCCATCTTCGCCCTGTCGAA
>CAJODT010000055.1:0-1320 GCA_905233365.1 uncultured Succiniclasticum sp. | reverse complement strand
CCTGCTCCATCATTTCTTTATAATGCTCACCGTGGCGGCAATAGATCAAAAACGTATCAGCCTCCAGACGACAGGCAAAGCCGCCGGATTTGCGGAGCAACATCCGGATCAGGTCGGCAATATGGCGAAGCACTGTGTTGCCATACTCTTTACCGTACCTTTCGTTGATGATATGGAAGTGATTGATGTTTACCAGAATCGCGTCCATGGGAATTCCTTTGTTACGCAAGTCAAACTGTTCTGCATAACGGAAAAAATATTCCCGGTTATAGAGCCCGGTCAGAGAATCTTTCTCCGTAGACTGGATCAGTTTCCGGTCTTCCGCCAGTTCGATGGTACGCTTCACACGGGCCATGATAATTTCCGGCAATGGGTACGGTTTGGGAATAAAATCACTGGCGCCCAGCTGCAGGCTGGGAACTTCTGATTTATGGTCGGAGGTCAGCACAATAACCGGAATATGCTTTTTAATTAATTTCAGTAAATCAAGACCGTGTATTCCCGGCATAACCAGATCCAATAAAATCAGAGAAAGCTCATTGCGGTTATCCCGGATAGACGCCAGCCCTTTTTTTCCATCCTCCGCAAAAATGACTTCATATTGTTCCGAAAGAATCTGACCAAGAATCTCCCGGTTGATCAGTTCATCATCCACAACCAGCACCAGTTGCTTTTTACTTTCAGGATTATATTTTTCCTCCATCTGCAACATAGGTTATACCTCTTTCCGATTTGTAAAATCTGTTTCTGATTTCAGTTTCGTCAGCATTACATAAACGGCAGCCAGCGGCAGCCCTACTACATTATCGTAACTTCCCTCTATCCGTTCTACCAACACGGCGCCTTTACCCTGAATCCCGTAAGCGCCTGCCTTATCCATCGGTTCACCGGTGCTGACATACCAGTTGATTTCGTTTTTTGTAAGCTTGCGGAAATGCACGTTGGTGGTGATAACCTGCAACAACGTCCTGCCCTGGTACAAAACGGCTGTTGCGGTTTTGACCTCATGGACTTTGCCGCTCAGCTGTTGGAGCATGCGCTTCGCTTCGTCCGGGTCTGCCGGTTTGCCTAATATTGTTTTTCCCTGTACAACAATGGTATCGGCAGCGATGACCGGCGTATCGGTTCCCGTAACTGCCGCAGCGGCCCTGCCTTTACCCAGTGCGTTATATGCGCAGACAAGGTCTGCGTTCCGGTACGTGGACAGTAGTACAAGATCTTTTTCACAAAAAGTTTCGTCAGGTTGCGTTGAAGCCGCAGACAAAAAGTTTTTTCGTAGTAATGCTAACTGATCCGTTGCGCCCTTCGCCGTCTCCACTT
>CAJODT010000054.1 GCA_905233365.1 uncultured Succiniclasticum sp. | reverse complement strand
AACCAGAGGTTTGGTGTACGCGGCCTGCGGCAACGGCAGTGTGCCGGAGAAATTGACAGGTGTGCTAAAGGAAGCCGTTGCTTCCGGCGTGCCGGTGGTCATTGCTACCCGTTGCGGCGATGGCATCGTCGTACTGTCGGAGAAAATGACAGAAAAGAATGGCTTCATCGCCAGCGGTCCGCTGAATCCGCAAAAAGCAAAAACATTGCTGCAGCTGGCGCTGACGAAGACGAATGATGTGAAAGAGATACGCGATCTTTACCGGAGGTACTTATGATTAACATGAAATGTCAGCAGTGCGGAGCGGCGCTGCATTGGGACGGCAGAAGCAATGTTGTGCAGTGTGGTTACTGCGGCGCGGAGTATATTATGCATCCGCGGCAGGAAAAATTCCGGAAACGTGTCAATCCCTACAAAGGAACCGGAGATGTTCAGGGCATCCCCATCATACAGGGCAATGACTGCAGCGGGCTCTGCCCGATTCAAAGCTATGCGCCAAAGGGGTGGGATGTCTGTTGCCGTCAGGCGCCGGATGATTATTACGGGGATCACATGAACAATCCTTTCGTGGTGGAAGCGGAATACAGGTCGCCCGACCGTTCCCTTTTCATCCTGTACCGGGGGCCGAATCTTTATACAGACAGAAAGCTGTCCCGGATTCCCCTGATGAAACAGATCGATGTGCTGGGATCATATTTGAGGATCGGTTCACCTTTTGACGCGGAACAGTATTGCGATTATCTTGTGCAAAGAGATATCCAGCCCCTTTCCGGCCAGAAGATACGGGTAGAAGAGGCTGACGCTGCGGAGCTGGACAGGCAGAGGACAATCTACAATCAGCAGATCACCAGCGACTGGAAACGGATCATTTATTCTATTTTAGGCCAGGACCGGCGGCGGAAGACGGTTGCGGTGGAAACCCGGGTGAACGATGGACACAAAGGGCAGCAGCCCATGTCCGGCGGCGGCTTTTTCGGCCAGCTTTTGGGGCAGATGTTTTCCAATGACGAGCACTACTGGGAAACCCAGTACGAGTTTATCGTTGTGGCGGATGAAGGAAAATATGAAAGCGCGTTCCCTGTCATACAGAAAATCAATGAAAGCATCCGGGAAGCGCCTGACCTGGACCGGATACGGCAATACATGATCCAGTATCTGCAAAATCTGCGGAACCAGTCGGCCATGGCGATACACCAGCAGGAAATGGCTTCCTGGAACCGGCGGCAGAAGATCCTGCAGGATACCCACGATTACACTACGGGCGTCATGCGGGAGATGAACGCCAATACTGCCGCGACCCATGACCGGGTGGCGAATATGCATTCCGAGATGATCCGGGAAGTGAATACCTACCATACGGCTTCTCCCGGCTATGGCCGGCCGGATGTGGTGGAAGCGGACATCCGGTGGGATCACGTGTACCAGAATACAAATAACCCGGACCAGTTTGCCGCTACGGAGAATATCTGGCTGGACCCGGGCGTGGACTTTGAAGAACTGAAACGGACGAAGGGTGATTATTAATATCTGTAGAAAGAAAAATGACCTATGATGACCACTGACGAATACCTGGCCCATTGTTATACAATACCGGAAAGACCGCCGCTTCTTCCTCTTCCGGATGAAGCGTTTCTTTCTGGCTGGAAAGAAGCAAAAGGGAAAGCGGCGCAGGAGCTTCTGGCAGAAAATGTAAACCGGGCTGCCGCTGCTGTTTCTTTGAAAAATGAAAAAGCGTTCCGCGTTTTTTTGGCGGAAACGCTGGGAGGACGTCTTCCCGTTGTCGTAACAGGGGAGCGTGACGATTTCCTGTGCTTGGAAGCAGCGTTGAACGGGCGGAAAGAGATTGCTGACATTCCCGTTACCGTTAACGCTTTTGCCATGCAGGCCCGGACGGACCAAACCCCCGGTTACCGGCTGCTCCTTCTGGGACAGGGGCCGTACAGCAATGTCCCGGCCCGGAGTCTGGGACTGGAAGAGGAGGAGTGGCTGGAACGGTCGTACATTCTGCGCCTTGCCCATGAATGCGCCCACTATGAAACGCTGCGGCTGTTTGGCGGTATGCAAAATCACGCCCTTGATGAAATCGTTGCGGATGCGATGGGACAAATAACTGCGTTTGGCAATTTCAGCGCAGAGAGGCAGCGCCTGTTTTTCGGACTGGAGCGGGGAACGGGGCTTTGCACCGGCAGGCTTGCCTTTTATTGCCGGGCTGTGCTCCCCTGGGAAAGGGCTGTCGTTTACCGCTCGGTAGATGCGATGCTTGATAATCTGGAAGATGAAATTAACGGTTTCCTGGCAGAGAAAAAGGGCTTAAGTGAAAAGAACGGCGGGGCGTCTTCCGTTACGACGCTGCTGACGGATAAAAAAGTGAAATATGAACTGCTGGCCAATCTTGCTGGGACAAGTATAGCGAATCGGATTAAGGATGTAAGCCTTGCGTAACCGGAGAAGCTTGAATATGAAGCAACCTTACTTCTTTGGCATGAACCGCTTCATTATCTCAGCCTGTTCCAGCTCCAACAGCTTGCTTTTTTTGTCAATACCGCCGGCGTAACCGGTAAGGCTGCCCTTTGTTCCCACGACCCGGTGGCAGGGGACAATCAGCGCGATGGGATTGTGTCCTACGGCGCCGCCCACCGCCTGGGCGGACATGCGGGGGATACCTTTCTGCTTTGCCATGAGGTTGGCAATCTCCCCGTAGATTATGGTCTTGCCGTAGGGAATAGCGAGCAGGATATCCCATACTGTTTTGCGGAAAGAAGACGTTGTCCGCAGGTGCAGCCTGGGTGTAAAGTCTGGGACCGTGCCGCTGAAATAGATATCCAGCCAGCGATCCGCTTCCGTAAAAACAGGAAGCGGCTTTTCTTTGTAATTTTCCAGCAGCGTAGACGCGAAGTATTTCTGCCCATCAAACCAGAGACCGGTGAGAGCTTCGCCGTCGCTGGCCAGCGTAATGCCGCCCAGAGGCGATTCGTAATGATGCGTATAGTCCATGTTCAAAGTTCCTTCCTTCGTATGGGGCGACCTGCAGGACACCAGTCGCAGGCGCGGCGCGATGTGTGGCGCATTACTTTTTGATAGTGTTATGCGTTGTTGCTTTTATCATATCATATCACACTTCGATGAAACATATCCAGCTCTGCTGATTTGAACCGGTGCCTGAGTTGTGAAACTTCCGCCCCAGGCCTTGACACAGGGGATGATGGACACTATGCTATAATTATGAAACAATTTCCTGAGGCGGCTTTTCGGTGTGCAGGGAAGGCTCGCGTCAGTTGGCTGCCATGAGATGAAGCAGGAAACGGAACATTTTTGATTATTTATTAATTATAAAATGTAAACGAGGAGGAGCAGATGAAAAAAGACATCGTGATCGTGGGCGCGGGTCCCGCGGGCCTGATGGCTGCGCTGAAGCTGGCGGAAAAAGGGATAAAACCTACCGTAATAGAGATGAAGAACAACATGGACAAGCTCAACCGGGCCTGCTCCATGCAGTTTATCATCGATGACGAATACGAGGCGGACGTCCTGAAGATCGAGGGGCAGAAGCTGATTTTTACGAAATGCAGTCTGGAGGTTCCTTATACCGGGAAGCTGGTTCCGCTGTACAACAAGTATTATCATTCTCCCAAGGATCACATCATCCACTTTACGAGGAACAACGGGAAGGAGCCCTTTTCCTACAAGTTTGACAAGCAGTATTTATTAAAGAACCTCTTTGAAGTCTGCGCCGCAAAGGGCGTGGAGTTCATGATGGGAACCCTGGTCCTCGGTGGAAAGGATAAAGGCAAAGGCAACGGAGTGGAGCTTACCCTCCGGCAAAAAGGGGAAAAGCTTACCCTGAGCTGCGATAAGCTGATCATTGCCGAGGGTGTGAACGCATCGGTCTGCGGCAAATTCGGTTTGAATAAGCAACGTCTGGGGCAGGCCGGAGACAAGGTGCTCGACATGGGTATGGCTTACAGCATGAAATACCTCATGGAGGGAATCACGGGTGTTGAGAACAGCAGCTGGAACCTGTACTATGGCAATGCGTACCACTCGAAGACAGCCTGCATTATCGGACCGAGCCTGGAGGGGGACGGCATCTTTGAAGTGACCATTACGGGTTCGCCGGGCCTGATGCCGAAGCAGATATTTGAAGAGTTCACCACCGCGAGCCCCATGGCGAAGCATTTCAAAAATGCGAAGCTGCTGAAGAAGAACGGCTGCGGGCTGAAACCCTTTATGCCCATGAAGGAGCCCTGCCTCGGAAACGTCATGGCCATCGGCGACTGCGCCGCCATGGTCGAAGTGGAAACCCAGGGGGGACTCCTGTGCGGATACAGGGCCGCGCAGGCTGTCACGGATGAACGGGAAGGCAACCTGGGTTTTGCGGCGTATACAAAGTGGTGGCAGGATTCTTTTGAGTTTAACAGCGATGATTATATGGAAGTCAGCCGGGGCTACGCATTGGCCTTCGTTTACACGGACGACGAACTGGATTATCTCTTCTCTCTCTGCGAAGGACATAAGCTGCACGGCACGTACAGCCAGTATCTGACACCGAAGCTGATCTGGGACTGCATCCGGCTTTCTTCGGAACGAATTAAAACGGAACGTCCGGAGATTTATGCAAAGATGCAAAGATGGGACAAATTTAAGGAGGAATTTTACCATGGCTCATGTTATATCTGATGAATGTGTCGGCTGCGGCACCTGTGCGACCTTCTGCCCGGTGGGGGCTATTTCCCAGGGAGAAGACGGATATTATGATGTAGACCCTGGCACCTGTGTGGACTGCGGAAGCTGTGAGAAAGCCTGTCCCGTCCAGGCCATCGCGGCGGAAGAAAAAGGATGAGTGCAATCATGATGAGGGATCTTCTGATTGTCGGCGCGGGTCCCGCCGGACTCCTTGCGGGATATACCGCCGCGCAAAAAGGGTTGAAAGTAACCATTATCGAAATGAAGCGGGACATCCTCACTGTCAAGAGGGCCTGCTCCGCCCAGTTCGTGCTGGACGAGGGATATGAGGGGGAAACGCTGAAGGCCGGGGACGGGAAACTGGTCTTCACAAAGAACGGGTTCGAGGTTCCGTACCGGGGAAAACTGGTCCCGATCCTTCATAACTACATGTATTCCCCGAAGGGTCACCGGGTCGCCTTTGAATATGAAGACCTGCGTCCCACGGCGCTCAAGTTCGATAAAAAAGAACTTTTGCGCGGCCTGTTGGAACAGTGCGAAAAGGCGGGCGTTGAGATCCGCACCAATACCATGGCCCTCAAAGGCCGGGATAACGGGAAATCCGTCGTACTGACCCTGCGCGGAGACATGGGGCACTATGAGTTGGAAGCGAAAAAACTGATCATTGCAGAGGGTGTAAACCGCAGGCTCACATCC
The DNA here is from genome assembly GCA_905233365.1 of uncultured Succiniclasticum sp. Lineage (GTDB taxonomy): Bacteria > Bacillota > Negativicutes > Acidaminococcales > Acidaminococcaceae > Succiniclasticum. Next base: position 6,029 of record CAJODT010000054.1, on the reverse strand, counting down.
ATTTTCGGCCTGAATAAAGGCTATCAGTGCATGGGCATCCCCCTGACCTGCGAATACACGCTGGAAGGAACGGAGGGCATCCCCCACAACAGCTGGATCCAGTATTACGGTGAAGTTTATCATCCGTTCATGGAAATCATGGTGGGTGAAAGCACCGAAAGTGAGGACGCCCTGGAGTTTACCGTTATGGGAATCGGGGATCAGAGACCTGCCGCCTTTTTTGAAAAGCTTGTAAAAGACAGCCCGCTTACGCCGAACCTCCGGAACGCCCGGATCATTCAGCGCAAGGGCTGCGGCTGCTGTAACTACATTTCCCTTGCCAAACCCTGTTGCGGCAACGTGCTGGCCATCGGCGACAGTGCGGCGCATATTGAAGTCATCAACCAGGGTGCCATGATGTGCGGGTATCATGCCGGCAATGCCGTAGCGGATGAGATGGACGGAAAGAACGGCTTCGAGGTTTATACAAAATGGTGGAACAGTGCATTTGAGTTTAACTGCGCAGAACCGATGGAGCAGTTGAAGCTGTACGGTGCTCTCAGCATCAAGCGGACCCTTGCGGACGATGAGATCGACTATCTCTTCTCCATGCTGGCGGGCGAAAGCCATTGCGGCCACTTCAACCAGTATGAAGTCCCGAAGAATTTCTGGACGGATGTCCTGAAGCATGACGAAGAGATCCGGAAGGACCGGCCTGCGCTGTATGACAAGATGGCGGTCATCAGAGCTTACAAGGAGCAGGGGAAGTTCTGAGGGAAGAACAGACTTCGCTGTTTTCACTGATTCTGTGTATTGAGAGATACATAAAAATATGATAAAATAAATAAGAATTATAATTGATTGTCGATAAATATAAAAGGAAGTGGATCTATATGAAGCCGACACTGGTTAAGGCGTTTGAAATCAGGGCAACGGTGGACAAACCGATTTTGATCGGACAGGGTGACAGAGTGGGCAGACGTCAGCTTATCGCCATTACCGGCGGCGAGATAATCGGCTTTGCGCTTCCCTATCACGGAACCGTGCTGCCCGGAGGCGTGGACAGTCAGGTGGTGCGCCCCAACGGGCGTGCGGAACTTTCCGCTAGATACGGTGTCCGTCTGGATGACGGACGGAGTTTTTACATTCAGAATGACGGGATCCGCACGGTTCCGCCGGAGCATGTCAAAACGGTGCTGTCTGGCGGCATTGCGCCCGCAGACGTGTATTATTGTGTTACCAGGCCGGAATTCGAGATTTACGATGAAAGCCTGAGCGAATTGGAGAATCGCGTGTTTGTAGTGTACGCGACCCGGAACCCCGATTCGATTTGTCTGGAATATTATATGGTCGAAATCGAAAAGTAAGATCATAAGACCAAAAAGCGGAGGAAGTATTCGTTGAGTGAAGGCGTTATAACCGGGCTTTCTGTTACAGGCTGTGTTCTCGGTTTTTTGCTGAACAGGGCGTATGCCAGAAAATATGGAGACGCAGCGATTCAATGGAAACCGTTTGTCTTGCAGTTAATATGTATCTGCGGCGCGTTGTCGCTGCTTCCCGGCGACGGGGTATCGTCCCGGTTTTTGTTCTGGATAGCTGCAAGCGCGGTTGCTTATGCAATTGGCCTGTGGTTATGCCGGCAACACACAAAAAAACAACAAGCTGAACCGGGTGACACTGTCTGTGCCATGGCGGCCCAGGCAGTTCTTCCATTTGGCGCGGCATTGGCGGTTATAATGATCGCAGGGATGGTTCTGTTTGGTTTTGTCTGGGCTCATTGATCCTTTATATAATTCATATTTTAAAGAAGGGGAGAATTGAAAATGAGAAAAAGCGTGCAATTCGGAATGGCGGCGCTGTGCTTTGCGCTCACCCTGTTTACTGTTACAGATTCAGTAAACGCTGCCCCGAAAGCGGTAAAGGGCGGAGAGCGGTCCGTGGCGAACTGGTATTACAGCGAGGACGGCGAGGTGTGGCCGCCTGTTGCCGGACGGTATGAACGGAAAAATGCCAACGGCGTGACGAATGCCTATATCAATGTAACGGTGCTGCCGGACCAATGGCCGGTGATCACGCTGCACGCCTGCGATTACGAGGGCGCCGATAACGCAAAGGGCTGGGAAGAGTTATCCCAGGCACGGGCCGTCAGTCTGGGCGGCTGGCTTATGGGACTGGCAATCACAGACTCCCCTCCGGCCTGGAAAAAACGGAGCATGAACAAAGTGATGCCTGTCCAGCTCCGCCTGGGGGCCCGGTTTGTGGCCGGCGGTGAAACCAACGGCATATACGGCGGAAACGGGGTCAGGAAACTGCTGGATGATGTACAGATTAATCTGATGCATTCCGGTGCCACTTCAAAAAAAGACGCGTTAGTCCTGGACTATTTCGGGCATAACGGGCTTGACTTACCGGATATACGGGGCCAATATGTGTTAAAGAAAAACAGTACGCCAAGAGCTGACGAATTTGCCGCCTGCGCACTGGTCGGTGCGCTGCCCTTAAGCGACACCGATACCGATTTTGCGGATGAAACGCTGCGGGTTATACCAGAAAAAGTTACGGGCGACATGATGCCCAAATACAAATACATCATCGGCAATTACGGTTTTGCCGTAAAAGTGTTCCAAAACGGTAAACTGCTCCGCACCTTTATGGTACCGAAAGATTTAAGCGCCGTGTACCGCTTCGACAGCAGTGGCGGCGACGTGATGATCTACAACATCGACGGCTCCAAAGGCTGAGTTGTTGAAGGATGATTTGATCAGCATCTCCTTAAAGAAACCGGGTTAGACGGTTTTGTCCGCGAACATGCGGATCAATCAGCGTGTTCTAAAATTTATTTATAAAAGCAGTAGGGATGTTTGTTAGTATGGATCGGGCACGAAAGATATCGGCTCTGTGTCTTGCGGCAGTGTTCCTTGTTACCCTTACAGTCTATGCTGCCTCAAAAGCCTATTTTACCAAAGTTAAGCACAATGGAACCGTTGTCAGCGTTCAGGTTACGGAAGGCAATTATATTACGACAAGCCAGAGCGCATATCTTAAGAACAGTAAAAACAAGATTCTCCTCACCTGGAAAGATCATAAGCCCGCTAAAGCGTATCGCGCGAAAGACGATAAGAGTAAAATCTACAGCTATTTCCCTTACAACATCAATATGTACCGTTATAAACCCGGCAAATATAAACTGGTGACCCATTCATTCAACCGGACCATCAGCGTTCCCTTTACCTATGCCGGCCGTACTTCCCTGCAATATCGTTCCTCCAAGGTCGTGCGCAACAATAACGGCGATCTGGTGCAGCGTTTTTATTTCAGACGCAGCAACGCCAAAGGCAAAATGATCAATGCCCAGATTTATAACAGTAAAAACCAGCTTGTTCGTGCGTTTAAATTCAAATCAGGCGGCTCCAACCAGCTGTTTACTTTCAACTGGAACGGCTGGCCCGGGAAAAACGCAGCCAACCGCTGCCCCAGAGGCGTGTATACTCTGAAATACTGGGTTGACGGCGCTTCACCCAAAACAGCGAAATTCAGGTTAGCGATTTAAGGAGGCGTAAGGACATGAAACGTAATTTTAAGATAACAAAATTAGTAGTTTTCATGGTAACGCTGGTCTTAACGCTGGCTGTTACCGCAGTGGCCCTGGCCAAAGGCGCCGATGAGTGGAAAAAGGCGGAAGGCCTTTACGTCTGGAAACAGAGCGCCCAGTACAGTAACGGTTTCCTCTTTGTGAAACCCATGGAAGAAGACCTGTTCCTGTTCGAGTTCAAAACCATGCGCGGCAGCGAAGCCGAAGACAGTTCCTATGATTACAACGTAGCCGGCATCTTCCTGGTAGAAGATAACGGAACCGGCGCAGCGGAAATTGAAGTTGACAAAAAGCCGGTGAAGCTGACCTTCACCCTGAAAGGCAAAACCATTGCCGTAAAACAGACCGGGGCCATGCCCGCCGACGTCAGCGGTGAATATGATTTCCAGGAAAAGGGATACAACGCTACAGAAGCAGCAGCTACCGCCATTCTGGAAGGCCTCGCTCCGGCGAAAACCAGCCTGAACAGTTCCAACAGACCTTACCGGTTGGTGTATGCCAACGAAACGGTGGGCGGCTGGTTCTACGATGTGCGCGCCATCCATCAGCCCAGCAAAAAGATGTTTGCCAGATTCCTGGTAGCGGCAGACCTGACCGCGGTGTACCGTAATGACGACGTGAAGAATCCCAAACTGATCTACGGTTCTCCGGCTACGATGCTTACCACGGAGTTTGCGCCTCTGTTACAGGAAGAAGAGGAAGAAGAGGAAGCTCCGGTACCGGAAGGCGCCACTGAAGAAAAGGTGGAAGGCAAAGACGCTGGCAAAGGTGAAGATCAGTCCAGGCTCAGCGCAGTGGTGAGCGTGGGTCCGGAAGACCCGGAAATCAAAGTGGGCGAAAGCAGCAAGCTGAATGTATCCATTCCCGGCAGGCTGAATTATAAGCTGTCCGATTTAAAATCCAGCGCCGGCGACAAGGTCAGCGTGGACGAAAAGGGTACCCTGACTGCCAAGGCGGAAGGCAAGGCAACCATTACCGGCAAACTCACCGTGGATAACGCGTCCCGGGATTTCAAAGTGGATGTGACCGCTTATGTTCCAAAACTGGAATGCGACGCCCTGCCCACGCATCTGGAAATTAATGAAAAGCTGGAACTGTCCGCTTACATTACCGGACAGGAAGGCGAGGTCAAACCCCAGTGGAGCGTTAGCGACAGCAAGATCGCCGAAATCAAAGACGGCGTGCTCACCGGCAAGGCCGACGGCCTCGTCGATGTAACTGCCAAAAATGACAAGATGGAACGCACTTGGAAGGTTGCAGTGGGCAAGTCGGAACTGCCAAAAAAAGGTGAAGCGGCAGGGGGAGACGATGACTTTGGTATTCTTGACCTGTTGATCCTTGCTCTGCCGGTAGTGTTGATCGGCGGCGGTATCTGGATGTTCATGAAACGCAGAAAGAAATAGGATCCCAAATGAAAAGAGTACTTGTTGTCTGTATAGCTCTGCTGACTTTGTTGTGCTGCTCTGTAGCTTTTGCCGACGGAGCGGGCAGGACGGGAAAAAGAGACTATGAAGTCATTGCCCCGGAGAGTTATGAAGGCTACTGGGAGGAAAAGAAAGAAGGCCGTTTGCTCCTGGCTGTGGCGCCGTCGGACGAACCGGGCTGGTATGACGTGACCGTCGCCCTGCGCGATAAACTTCCCAAAATGGATGTGTACATAATGCGGGCCCATTATCAGGAGGATGGCAGCCTGTATTATGAAAACTGTATGTTGGTAATACGGAAGGTGAAGAGCGACGGCAGTGTGAAAGACAAGGTGAAGTATAAAAACGGCTCGGGACTTTTGTATTACAGCTTTGACGAAAACGTCCTGTACTGGACCGATTACACGGTGAAGCCGGAGAAAAATGTGCGCACATTTATAAAAACAGCTTCGCCCAATTCGGACGAAGCCTTGTGATCAGTAAATTATGAATTTTTGGTAAGGAAGCGCGGAACAAATCTGTGCTTCCTTTTTTATTACGTTTCTTCCGAAAACGTATCTTTCTTCAGGAAGTGATACCCGAATATAATGATGCGGAAGATCCAGTCTACGAACATGGCGTACCATACCCACAGCACGTTCTTGTGCCAGAGGTCGATGAACAGATAGGCCAGTCCTACCCGGAACACCGCCATGGCAAACACGGCCACTTTCATGGTAAAGGCTGCTTTGCCGATGGCCCGGAAATAGTAGGGCAGCAAAAACGCCACCGGCAGATGATCATGGCTGCGGAATGGGCCAAAATGAGTCCTTCCGCCAGCTCGGCGGAGTGGGACGACAGATTGTAACAGCCTACAAAGAAGCTTCTGCCGATGATCATTACGGAACAGATCACGGCAAGGAACGCGTAATTCAGATACAGCAGGATTTTGGAGTAATATTTGGCCTGCGTCCGGTATTTCTGGCAGGCATGAAAAAGACATTGTCAGCGACTACACGATTATAACCGGCTTTCATAAATACCCTGTATGTTCC
>CAJODT010000053.1 GCA_905233365.1 uncultured Succiniclasticum sp. | reverse complement strand
GTTAAGATAGGTCTTTTCTCCCTGCTGGATTACGGCTGCCAGTATTACCACGAAATTGACAAGGCCCTGGCTTACCTGGAAAGCCAGAATTGCGATCTGATCATTGCCTGCATGCACTGGGGCGAGGAATATGCCTATGCCCAGACGAGCATGGCGCATTACCTGATTGACAACGGCGCGGACCTGGTGCTGGGCAGCCATCCCCACGTGCTGCAGGGCATAGAGAAATACAAAGGAAAATATATTTTATATTCTATGGGTAATTTCTGTTTTGGCGGAAACACGGATCCCTCGGACAAAGACTCTATGATCTTCCAGCAGACCTTTACCTTTGTGAACAATGAACTGCAACCGGACGATAACATAAAAATTATTCCCGCTTCCGTTTCCGGCGTAAGCTGGTGCAACAACTATCAGCCCGTTGTGCTGGAAGGAACGGAGAAGCAGCGGGTGATGGGCAAGATTATGAGATACAGCAGCGGCTTTGAGTATAGGGAATGAATGCGAATAGCTTTCGGATTACAACTCAATCCAATCGTGTATATTGTTAGTTGAATATCTGTAACACGTTGTCTGGCAAGGTGGACTTACAATGTCAGGCAACGTTTTTTGTTTGTATCAGCCTCTTTAAACAGCGCTTCTTAGTTGACTGATGTATCGTGGAACACACTTTCTCTTTCTCCGTAAATGGCTGGCGATGCCCCGGAATCTGATAAATACGGCGTTAGCAGCATGATCACTTCCGTTTTGCTTTTGCTACGGTAATGATTTTTGAACAACGCGCCTAAGAGAGGAATTTTAGATAAAAATGGAATCTGTTGCAGCTGTTTCTGTTCTTCTTCGCTGATAAGGCCTCCAATGACCAGTGTTTCTCCGTTGCGCATACGCACGTTGGTATCGGCGGTCCGGCTGTTTATGCGATAATTTTTCATCTCGCTGATGAGGGTGGGAGTGCTGACCTCCGTATGGACTGTGGACGTGATATAGCCGTCACGGCTGACGATGGGGGTGTATTGCAGTTTGATGCCCGCGTCCACGTATTCGGTAGAATAGGTGGATTGTCCGTTATTGTGTTTTTCGGTGACTACAGGAATATGGCTGCCGATGAAGATGCTGGCTTCTTTCCCAGGAATGGTGATCATGCTGGGGGTAGCCAGAACTTTTGCTTTACCGCTGGTGATAAGGGCGTTTAGCGTTCCGCTGAACTGGAAGTGGGCATTAGTATGATGCCATAGACGAAGATGGCCTTTTGCGTTTACGTCTTGTTGCGTACTGTTCTTTGATTTAGTATCGTTATTACGGTCGGGATATTGGGGCAGGCTGTCCCAGTTCCATTGAATCCCCAGATTTTTTTCATCAGACTTGTTGATACACAGGATTTTCGCTTCCAGCGTTACCTGTTGGGTAGCGATATCCAGTGTTTGCAGCGCTTCTTTGATCTTTTGTGCTTCCGTCGGGCTTCCATTAAAGAGCAGGCTGTTGCTGATAGGCTCTGCTGCCAGTTTTCCGCTGTTCATAATGGCAGACAGAGGTTTTTGCAGGTCTTCGGCTCTGGCAAAATTGAGCGCAAAGGCGTAAAAACCGGAAGCCTGCTTTTTCTGTACTTCTTCCCTGGTAAAGAGGACTACACCATCTCTTTCAGCATAGGTGAGGTCCTGGGAAGTGATGATATTAGCTGTTGCAGGATTCTTTTGCCCTGCCAGGCCCGTGTCCGGGCTCTGTTTCCCTGTCAGGATTTGCTTTACCCGAAGTTCTTCAGGCAGGGCAAAGGGATCCTGCTGTTCCTCTGCCTGTGCCGGTGTAGTGGATAGGGCAAGGCAGGAGGCAAATAATACGAAATACTTTTTGTTAAACAGATTCGTGATTAACATACGCATCCTCCATTTAGTATTAATAGGTTCTGTTGCTGTCCCTTTCAGGACAACAATGCCATTATAGCGCTGCTGTTGGTAAAAGAAAAGCTTTTGCGAAAGAATTCATAATTTGTTTACCGTTTTCTTTGTTTTTTTGCAAAAACAGAAAAAAACGCAGATTTTGTGCATTAAAATTCACAAAAGTTTCAAAATCTACATTTGAAATAGCTTTTCAGATTGAAAACTATGTACTAAAATAATTGGGCGTTTTAATCAGGCAATACAGGCAACAGATGTGACAGTTTTGTAGTTTTGCCGGTCAGCCGGTTCCTGTTATGCCTGTGTTTCAAAATTAATAATAAATGAGGAGATGGTTTATTGTTACAGTATCAGTTAAAAATGGAAGATGCGCCAATTTTGCGTCTGCTGGATGCAATCATCGTCCAGGGACTGGAGGCCCGGGCCAGCGATATCCATCTGGAGCCGGGAACGGACAGTGACCGGGTGCGGTACCGCATTGACGGTGTGTTGCAGCAGGCGCAGAGTATTCCCATGGAGCGCCATACCGCGCTGGTTTCCTGTGTGAAACTGATGGCAGGCATGGATATTGCGGAAAAGCGGAAGCCGCAGGATGGAAGAACCCAGATTACTCATGGCAGTCAGAAGATTGATCTCAGAGTTTCTTCCATGCCCACGATTTTGGGAGAAAAGATCGTGATACGTGTGCTTGATTCGGAAGCTGGTCAACTGAGGCTCGAGGATATGGGTTTTACAGAGGAAAACCTGAAACAGTACCGGAATATGTACAAAGCATCCTATGGGCTGGTGCTTATTACAGGTCCTACCGGCAGTGGAAAGACTACTACGTTATATGCGACGCTGCAGGAGCTGAACCAGACGGAACGGAACATCATCACCATTGAAGACCCCGTTGAGTACCGTATGGAGGGAGTGAATCAGGTGGCGGTTAACACGAAAATCGGCCTGACTTTCGCCAGCGGGTTAAGATCGCTGTTGCGACAAGATCCGGATACAATAATGATTGGAGAAATACGTGACCGGGAAACTGCGGAGATTTCCATTCAGGCAGCTCTTACCGGTCATCTTGTGTTCAGTACGCTGCACACTAACACGGCGCCAGGGGCCATCACCCGGCTGCTGAATATGGGGATAGAATCCTTCCTGGTAGCTTCGGCACTGCGGGGTGTGGTGGCTCAGCGTCTGGTACGGAAGCTTTGTCCTGCCTGCAAAAAGGAATATCCTGTTGATGAAACCGTGTGGGAAGGGAATTTGTTCCAAAACCGAAGCTGTAGAGATAGAAATGAAGATGATATAGATTTACATAAAAGTTATACCCTGTTTCGTCAGGAAGGCTGTGAAGAGTGCCGCCATTCCGGTTACCTGGGGCGCATGGCAATCCATGAAGTAATGCCTGTGAATACATCTTTAGCAGATAAGATTATTCATCGCTCTTCGGAAAAGGAGCTTTGGGAGGCGGCAAAAGCAGAATTCCCCGGATTGGTTTCACTGGAAGAGGATGGCATGCGTAAGGTCAGAAAGGGCGTAACATCAGTACAGGAACTGCTGCGGGTGCTGGGGGTGTAATATGAATTTTGGGATTGATTCCTTGTTGCTTCAGGCGACGGAAATGAAGGCTTCTGATCTGCACATCAGTGAAAAAGGACCGGTAGTGGTACGTATTGGCGGATTCTTAAGTAAATTGGAAGATATGCTGCCTGATGATTTTCGAGACATTAATTTTGAGAAGGAAGTTTTTGGGAATTACACGGAAACGGTAAATTCCTTTCCTTATACTGTGGCAGAACAACAAACCTTATTTCCCGACAGGAAACATAAAGTGTTTGCCTTGTTTGAACCCATATTGCCGGAAAAACAAAGAATTATGCTAAAGGATAAAGGCGAGTGCGATTTTGCCTACGCCCTTTCTTCCGGCCATCGATTCCGCATCAACCTGTATCGGAGTGTGGAAGGCCTGGATGCCGCTGTCCGCATCATTCCCAGAGAGATCCCTTCCTGTGATGAATTGGGAATGCCGGGAGTTATTCGAAGGCTTGCAGAATTGAATAGCGGGCTGGTATTGATCACAGGAGTCACCGGCTCCGGTAAAAGTACCACACTGGCAGCCATTGTTAACGAAATTAACCGGAAGAGGGCGGTGCATGTGTTGACATTGGAAGACCCTGTTGAGTATAAGTTTGTTTCAGATAAAAGCCTGATCCATCAGCGGGAGATCGGGCGTGATACCCACAGCTTCGTGACAGGGCTCAGGGCGGCGTTGCGGGAAGATCCGGACGTTGTTTGCGTCGGGGAACTGCGCGACCTGGAAACGATTGCCATTGCTGTGACGGCAGCGGAGACCGGCCATCTGGTGTTCGCCACCCTGCATACCCGGGGTGCAGCGGAAACGGTGAACCGTATCATAGACGTTTTTCCGGAACAGCAACAACAGCAAATCCGGATTCAGTTGGCTGGCAGTCTGCAGGCAGTAGTTTCCCAGCAACTGTTGCCAAATCGGCAGGGCGGGCGCACAGCGGCTTTTGAAATTATGATTGTAACGCCGGCCCTGCGTAATCTGATCCGGGAAGGAAAGACCCAGCAGATGGAATCCTATATTCAGACCGGCAGCCAGTATGGCATGCAGACCATGGAAGCCGCTGTGGAGAAACTAAAGAAAGAAGGGAAGATTATATAATTTAAATATCTGCCGATTTTAATCATATTTGAATTTTATTTCACAAATTATATTTGCGCACAGCACGTGATTCAAGGTATAATAATACAGTAGTTGGCTATTTTATTTTTGTTACTTTTTATAAATCACGCAAAGGAGATGTTACCATGAGTTTATTGGATACCTTATTAAGATCGATGACTTCTTCCTCTTCACTGGATACCATGTCCCAGAGGACCGGCGGAAGCAATGACCAGATGGCTGCGCTGATTACAGCTGCACTGCCGATCTTGCTGCGGGCGATGACGGCCAATGCTTCTACCCAGGCCGGCGCTGCTTCGCTGAATGAAGCATTGGGGCAGCACAGGGAGACCGGCTCTGTGGCAGAACAGTTTGCAGCAGCTGATATGGATGACGGAGCTAAGATTTTACAGCATATTCTGGGAAGGAATTCTTCTTCTGTTATGAGCGGCCTGTCCCAGCAAAGCGGTCTTAGCAACGATCAGGTCGGCTCGGCGTTGAGCGCGCTGGCTCCGGTATTGCTCAGCAGCCTGTCTGCCGCTTCCAATCAGGCGCCGGTACAGAGGCAGAGACCTGCTATCGATTTGAGCGATGGCATCGACGCTTCCGACATTATGGGCTTTATGCAGATGATGTCGCAAACTCAGGGTGGCGCCCAGAGACGCCCCCAGAATCAGGCGTCCTTTGACGGCAGCGATCTGTTGGGACTTCTCTCCATGTTGAAATAATCGGGGAATATTGTTTTTATCACTTTTTAAGATTTTTCCGGTGGCTACAGCATAATTGTATACTGTAGCCGCTCTCTTTTTTGGAACAGCTTGCAAGTTGTGTTTGGCATACAAATATCATTTTGACAATGCCAGTCCGGCATAAGAATGAAATGTTTTGCAGGAGGCAGTACGGATGTCTGTACGCAAAGGTACAAGGCCTGGAAATAAGTCAAGATGGATTTTATTTCGTGTAGTGCTGCTGTTAATCGTGGTGCTTTTTGGGCTGGAGTATTTCGGTTCGCATCAGCAGAACGTAAGACGGATTTGTGATTGGGGTTCACGCATTATTCATGCCGATACTTTATCGGAAGCGGCATATATTTTCAGGTATGGATTAGCAAAATCAGGAAACAGGAATCTCCCCGAAGAATCTGCAGATCTTCGTGCTTTGGCCCAAAATGCGCCCCTGATTACACTTGAAAACCTTCCTGACAGTGAGGGGCGTTCCTTTGTTGTACTGTATCGTAACGAGCCGCAGTTTTCTGCGGAGTTCAAGGCAAAAGAGAATCCGTATTATTCTTTTACGCCCTTGGATAATCTGGGACGTTGCGGCGCTGCTTACGGGAAACTGGGACCGGAGTTTCTTCCCACCCAGCCCCGCGGGGCTATCGGTATGATCAAGCCTACTGGCTGGCGTTACAGCAAGTATGATGAAATTGATAAAAAATATTTGTACAATCGCTGCCATCTTCTGGCTTTTCAGCTGACCGGGGAAAATGCAAATGAACGGAACCTGATTACGGGTACGCGGCATTTTAACGTAGTAGGGATGCTTCCCTTTGAGAACCGGGTTGCAGATTATATCCGGCGCACCGGGAAGCATGTGTTTTACCGGGTGACTCCTGTTTTTAGAGGAAATGAACTGTTGGCCCGGGGTGTGACGATGGAAGCTCTTTCCGCAGACGATGGGGGAAAAACTGTTCATTTTCACGTGTTTGTTTACAATGTGCAGCCGGGAATTGTCATCAATTACGCTGACGGTACAAATCACCGGCAATGAGTTTTTTGTTTTGTAGTATGTACCGGTGACCCTGATTACCGGGAATGAGGTCAGGTTATGAAGTATGTGCTTGTCGCCATCAATCTGCCTGTAAAGAATCTTTTCAGGCAGTTTATATACAGCCTTCCGGATACCCTGCAGCAGGTGGAAGAGGGCTGGCGCGTCGTGGTGCCCTTCGGACCGCAAAAGGTGGAGGGCTTTGTGGTGCGTGCTTTTTCCAGGGAGGATGCTGCAGCTTTGCTTGAAAAGGAGAATCCTGATTTTGCCTGGGAAAAGGTGAAAGCTGTTACGGCAGCGTTGGGGACCCGTCCCTGGTTTAACGAAGAGATGCTGCTGACTGCAAAGTGGCTGGCAAAGTATTACCTTTGTTCCCTGGCGGAAGCCATGCGCCTGTTTATTCCGGGGAAGAGCAGTATCAGGCGCAAACCTGTCTATGAAAACGGAAAACTGATTGCTTATGACGTGGAAGAGCGTCTGAAGGCCAGAACGGTACTGGCGTATACCATTACAGAGGCAGGGAAGACTGCCTTGCGGAAAGGCAACCGACGGGCTAAAGCCCAAATGAAAGCGCTGGAGGCTTTGTTTCATTTAACAGAGCCGTTGGATGGCAAAATGGCCGAGGCGCTGGATATCAGCAACGCTGTTTTACGTACACTTACGGAAAAAGGCTGGGCGCTGCGCAGGTCGAAGCGCCTGCTGCGCAACAGCTATGACCGGCAGGCAGAACGGAAAGAGACGCTGCAGCTGACTGCGGAACAGGAACAGGCTGTAGCGACAATCAGGAATTCTTTAGATTATTTTACAGATGCAGATTTAACATGTTTGAATGACGAATATGCTGTAGTTGAAACTGCGGCAAAATCTGCAACGGATAATAGTGATAACAGACAGGGCAAAAGGGTTTATCAGGAATTTCTGTTGCAGGGTATAACCGGAAGCGGCAAAACGGAAGTGTACCTGCGGGCTGCCGACTATGCATTACGGAAGGGCAGACAGGTCCTGGTTCTGGTACCGGAGATCGCTCTGACGGCACAGATCGTGCAACGGTTTCAGTCCTGGTTCCACAATGAAGTTGCGGTGGTTCACAGCAAGCTGTCCCAGAATGAACGGGGCGATGTATGGTATAAGATACGGACCGGTGAGGCCAACGTATTGATCGGTGTGCGAAGCGCTGTCTTTGCACCGTTTAAAAACCTGGGCCTTGTGATTGTGGACGAGGAACAGGAGAACAGTTACAAACAGGAAGAACGGCCTGCCTATCATGCCAGGGAAGTAGCCCGTTGCCGTTGCATCAATAATAATGCCGTTCTGGTGCTGGGCAGCGCTACGCCTTCGCTGGAGACGTATTACCGGGCCATTTCAGGTACGATTGGACATTTGCAGCTGAAGTCCAGGCCAGGCAGCTCTGTTTTGCCGACTGTAGATGTGGTGGATATGCGGGAGGAACTGGCACAGAAGAATTTTTCTGTTATCTCCCGTAAACTGAGAAGAGAGATCATCGCGACGGTGCATGGGGAGCAGCAGGCTGTAGTGTTGCTGAATCGCCGGGGCTATTCTACCTTTGTGATGTGCAGGGACTGTGGGGAGGCACTGACCTGTCCCCACTGTGCGGTGACCCTGGTATATCATGCGGACGAGCAGGTGATGCGCTGTCATTATTGTGGGAATACGTATCCGATTCCACAGATATGTCCTCATTGCGGAAGCCGGCGCATTAAATTCTTCGGCAGCGGCACCCAGAAAGCGGAACAGGAGATCAGCCAGATGCCGGGGGTACAGGTGCTGCGTATGGATCAGGACAGCACAACCTCGAAGCTGGCCCACGAGGAGATCATCAGTCGTTTTTCCCGAAAGGAAGCTAACGTGCTGTTGGGGACCCAGATGGTGGCCAAGGGCCATGATATACCGGATGTAACCCTGGTGGGCATACTGGCCGCTGACAGTACGTTGAACCTGCCGGATTTCCGGGCTTCCGAGCGGGGCTTTTCCCTGCTGACCCAGGCGGCCGGCCGGGCCGGACGGGGGGATAAGCCGGGACGTGTAGTGCTGCAGACCTATGATCCGGAAAACCTCATTATTACCTTGGCGGCAAAACAGGATTACGGGACTTTTGCCAGACAGGAATTGGCCCTGCGCAAAGAGCTTTTATACCCGCCATACGGCGAGATTTTAAAATTGACGATTATTGATAAAGATGAAAAAAAAGCCTGGAAGCTGGGAGATGAGGTTGCTTTGTTTTTGAGGGACCGTTATGGGATAGAAAAATGGGAACATACGGAGATTATGGGACCGTTTCCTTCCGGTGTGGCCAAAGTCCGGGATCTGTACCGAGTTAATATTGTAGTGAAGTCCCGGTCCATGGAAAGGGTGAAGGCCTGTCTGGCAGGCAGCAGGTTCCGGACAGTAAAGAATATTTATTTTGATGTGGACCCGATCACTGCAATTTAAAAATCCTGTAAAGTATGGTATAATATAATGTAATTTTATAGAAATCGAACATTTTTTGGAGGAAACATGGCGGTTCTGGAGATCAAAAGAGCGGGGGATCCGGTTCTCAAAAAAGTTAGCGAGCCGGTGAAGCGTATAGATAAAAAGGTAAAACGAATTTTAAAGGATATGACGGACACACTGTATAAATCCGGCAATGGTATCGGACTGGCAGCACCCCAGGTGGGTATCCTGCAGCGCATTGTGGTCATTGACCTGCAGGACGGTAACGGCTTGCTGGAGCTGATCAATCCCGTTATCACAAAAAAGGAAGGTTCCAAGATAGTATGTGAAGGATGCCTTTCCGTCCCGAATTTTGAAGGGGAAGTGGAACGGGCTGAGTATGTGGAATGTGAGTTTACAGACCCTCACGGAAAAAAGCAGTTTATTGCCACAGACGGACTGCTGGCTATCTGCCTGCAGCACGAGACCGATCATCTTGACGGGATCCTGTTCACGGACAAAGCCGTGACCATTACTCTGAAAGCTCCGGAGGACTGAGCCATGTGGAATGTGGTATTTATGGGCACGCCGGATTTTGCGGTGGGTTCCCTGAAAGCTTTGCTGGAAGCGGGACAGTATCATATTCTGGCTGTGGTGACCCAGCCGGACCGTCCGAAAGGCAGAGGGCAGAAGATGGTGGAAACACCGGTGAAGGCTTTTGCCCTGCAACATTGGCTGCCGGTGTTCCAGCCGGTGAAGGTCAAAGAACCGGAGTTTGTGCAGAAGCTGAAAGAATGGCGGCCTGATTTTATTGTAGTCGCTGCTTTCGGCCAGTTCCTGACACAGGAAATATTGGATATTCCAGTCTATGGATGTATTAATGTGCACGCGTCTTTGCTGCCGAAGTACCGGGGCGCCGCGCCCATCCAGTATGCCATCATCAAAGGCGAATCGGAAACAGGCGTGACGATTATGCGGATGGAAAAGGGTATGGATACCGGGGCTATGTACAGCAGAGTGGTGGTACCCATTGATGCTGAAATGAATTTTGCCCGTCTCCACGACGAACTGATGGAAAAAGGAGCAAAGCTTCTGACTGATACTCTTCCTTTGATAGCAGATGGCTTGCAACCGGAAGAACAAAACGAAAACGAGGCCACCTATGCTACGCTCCTTACCAAAGAGATGGCGAAAATCGACTGGACCCGTCCTGCACAGGAAGTGCATGACAAGGTGCGGGGCTTTGATCCTGTGCCGGGGGCTTTTACCTGCCTGCCGGACGGGAAATTGTTGAAGATATGGGAGACCCGTGTTACCGGAAGCAAGACTGATGCGGTTCCGGGCACTATAGTTTCCGTAAATAAAAAGGAGTTTTCCGTAGCCTGCGGTGAGGGGGAACTTCGGATCCTGACAGTACAGCCCGAATCAAAAAAACGCATGCCGTCCGCTGTATTTTTAAACGGTCATGGCGTGAAAGCGGGAGATTGTTTTTTGCAGTAAGGAGTAAGAAGTTTTATGGTTTCAGCAGTGGAAATGACGGTTAATCCCAGGAAGCGGGTGTTCCTGTCGCTGGTATTGTTCAGTGGCATCGTAACGTCCGTTGTCTTGTATTTAATCTGGAAGGTTACCTATCTTGGCTTTGAGTCCATCAGTCAGTTTTTGCCGACAGCCTTTGGCTATTTGATTTTTGGCGCCGTGTTCTTCCTTTTAACAGGAGAGCTGTCCATCGTGCTGGCGATGATGGGTGTGCCTCTGCCGAAAATTTTATATTTCTGGTCATGGAAAGCGATCAACTTTTTATTCCCTTTTACCGTTGGGTTAGGTCGCATCTTCAGAATTCCCCGGGAAAGAGTGGAGCAGAGCTTTGTGGCGGTAAACAATGCTCTGGTGAAGCAGCATCATGTGAAGGTGCCTTCGAATCGTCTGCTGATCCTGACGCCCCATTGCCTGCAGCTGGATACCTGTCCCCGGAAGATCACCCGCAATATTGAAAACTGCCAGCAGTGCGGCGGTTGCTGTGTAGGTGGCCTGCTGGGACTTTGTCATAAATATCATATGCATTTCGTGGTAGCCACCGGCGGAACCCTGGCCCGTCAGATGGTTGCAAAGGCCGAACCCAAGGCAATTATCGCTGTGGCCTGTGAGAGGGATCTGACCAGCGGGATCCAGGATGTTTTCCCTATCCCGGTCATAGCAATCTTTAATGAACGTCCCTTTGGCCCCTGTTTTAATACAAGGGTCAATATTGATAAAGTGGAAGAAGCGATCCGATTGTTGAGCGAAGATCTGTCGGAGGAAGCCAGTGCGTAAGGGAAGGTTTTCAGAGGCGGCGAAGGAAGCCGCAAAAGGGGCTGCCACGGTAAAGAGCGGAATGACGGTGAAAGGTACCGTGCCGGTAAATGGCAGGGAAGCGGCCCTGCAGGTATTACTCCAGATTTGGGAGGAAGGAGCCTATACGGCCATTGCCCTGAACCGTGTGCTGCGGCAGGCAAAACTGGAAGAACTGGACCGGCGATTTGCTACGGAGCTGGTCAACGGTGCTGTCAAGGCAAAAGGAACTCTTGATTTTATCCTTGGGCAGATGGTGGACCGTCCGCTTCAGAAACTGGAACCGGTGATTCACTATATTCTGCATCTGGGTCTGTACCAGATTTTTTATCTGGACCGTATTCCGGATTCCGCGGCCTGTAATGAAAGTGTAAACCTGGCTAAAAAGTTCAGCCATAAGGGTACGGACAAATTTGTAAACGGAGTGCTGCGCAGTGCACTCCGGCAGAAAGAGCTTCTGTGGGAAAAAATACAGGAAGACGTTTCCCTCCGGCTCTGTCATCCCTTATGGATGGTGCAGCGCTGGCAAAAGCAGTTCGGTGAAAAAGAAGCGGAAGCTCTCTGCTGCTGGGACAATGAACCGGCTAACCTTTGCTTGCGCGTCAATACCCTGATGACGAGCCGGGATGCCGTTTTGCAGGATTTAAGGGAAATGGGTTGTGAAGGGGATGTATCTCTCTGGTGCCCTGATGGTATTGTGATGAAAAAATCCCCGGCCCTGCCGGCTTTGTTGCAAACTTTTCCCCACAGTTTTTATGTGCAGGATGAAAGTTCCATGCTGCCAGCCATGCTGTTGCAGCCGAAAGCGGGAGAGACTGTTTTAGACATGTGTGCCGCGCCGGGAGGAAAGACTACTCATATTGCTGCCCTGATGGAAAACAAAGGCCGGGTGACGGCCTGTGACATATATCCGCATAAATTAAAGCTGATTGAAGAAAATGCCAGACGATTAAAGATAGAGAATATTAAAACGGAACTGCAGGACGGAACGGTTTTGCGGGAAGAGTGGACGGAAGTGTTTGACAGAGTGCTGGTGGATGCTCCCTGTTCCGGTCTGGGTGTGTTGCGGCGCCGTGCTGAAGCCCGCTGGACTAAAACAGAAAAGGGCTTGCAGGAATTCCCTCCATTGCAACAGAAAATTTTGGAAAATGCCAGCCGATATGTTAAGCCCGGCGGTGTTCTGATGTACAGTACCTGTACGCTGGAAGAAAAGGAAAACGGGAAGCTGATAGAAAGCTTTTTGCAGAACCACAGGGAGTGGGAACAGGTGGGCTTTGTCCATCCCGGCACCCAAAAAGTTGTGAAAGAGTTGCAGCTGTATCCCCAGCGGGATGGCGTGGATGGATTTTATCTTACGTTACTGCAAAAAGGAAAATAGTTTCTTAAATGTATTTGCAGTATTTTAGTTGCAAAATCATAGATATTGTCAGATAGTTGTTTGATAAATGATGTTATGAAGACTGAATTATTTGGAATGCCTCTGCTGCAATTGCAAACGGTGCTGGCAGAGATGGGCCTGAAGAAATTCCGCGCAAAGCAGATTTACGACTGGCTGTATCAGAAGAGCGTTTTTGATTTTGCGCAGATGAGCAATTTGAGTAAAACAGAGCGCCAGTTACTGAAGGAGACCTTTTCGGTACTGTCGGCAGAAGTGCGGATCATACGCAAACTGGATTCTTCCGACGGGCTGACACAGAAGGTTTTGCTGGAATTGCCTGACGGCAATGCAATTGAAGCCGTGCTGATGCATCATGATTATGGATACAGCGTCTGTGTTTCCAGCCAGGCCGGCTGCGATATGCACTGCGCCTTTTGTGCCAGCGGGCTGCAGGGCGCTGTACGGAATCTGACGGTTGCGGAAATCCTGGCGCAGGTCTATGTGTTTCAGATGCAGTTGCAGCAGCAAAATGAAAGGGTCAGCCGTGTGGTGGTCATGGGCAGCGGTGAGCCCATGCTAAACTTTGATGCGGTCTTCGGGGCTTTGCAGTTTCTGCACCAGCCGGATGTAGCCAATATCGGCTACCGTAATATGACAGTTTCCACCTGCGGAATTATTCCGGGTATCAAAAAAATGCAGGGATTGGGACTTCCTATAAATCTGGCCGTATCGCTTCACGCTGTCAGGAATGAACTGCGTACGGAACTGATGCCGGTTAATCAGGGCTTTCCTTTTCCGGATGTAATTGCTGCGGCGGAAGAGTATGCCAAAAGCAGCGGAAGACAGGTCACTTATGAATATATTTTGCTTGCAGATATAAATGACAGTGACAGGGACGCGGAACTGCTGGCAGAGTATCTGCGCTATAAACAGGCCAGCGTCAATCTGATTCCGGTGAATCCGGTACCGGAGAAAGGCTTTTTCCGGCCTGGAGCAAAACGGATTGAAAGATTTCTATCTGTATTGCAGCGTCACCG
Organism: uncultured Succiniclasticum sp.; assembly: GCA_905233365.1. Taxonomy (GTDB): domain Bacteria; phylum Bacillota; class Negativicutes; order Acidaminococcales; family Acidaminococcaceae; genus Succiniclasticum. The sequence goes on along the minus strand of CAJODT010000053.1, from coordinate 1,963 downwards.
TATTCCTGCCACGGTGCGCAAGGAAATGGGCAAGGATATCAATGCGGCCTGCGGGCAATTGCGGGCAGCATTTGCCAAAGATAAACAAATAAGATAGCTTTCCTGAAAAGTGCTGATATTTTGATTGAGTAACCTTAAGGAGACGCTGATTAAATGAGCAGGCCTGTTTGCCGGTGGATTTGTGCAGGCATGGGCAGGTTTAGCGTTACAACTTACTGATATGGAGGGATAGTTGTGTCAGTAGCGGCTCGGACTCATAAGGGAAGAGTCAGGAGTAATAATGAAGACAGCCTGTTGCTGGAACGGCCCTGGCTGTTTGCCATTGCAGACGGTATGGGCGGCTATAACGCAGGCGAGGTGGCCAGCGAGCTGGCTTTGGAAAAGTTAAAAGCGGAAAAAGAGGATCTGTACGGGAAAAACGGTTTTGCCCTGGTTTCCAAACTGTATCAGATCATGCGGGATATCAACGGAGAAGTATACGAAAAAGCAAGATCTGAATTCGCCTTGGAAGGTATGGGGACAACCCTTTCCGGTATCTATTTTAACGGAAAGGGGAAAGGATATGTATTCAATGTTGGAGACAGCAGGGTCTACCTGTTGCGGCAAAACCAGCTGAAGCAAATCACCAGGGATCATTCACTGGTAGCGGAGATGGTGGAGCATGGTGAAATTTCCCAGGAGGAAGCCTTCAACCATCCACAGAAGAATATGCTGACCCGGGGGATCGGGGTCAACAAAAATGTGAATGGCGATGTGTTTGTCATAGATATTTACACAGATGATATCATTCTGCTATGCAGCGACGGGCTGACAGACATGCTGCACGACAGGGAGATTGCAGAATATCTGCAGATAGAAGATACGCAGGACTCGGCCGATGCGCTGCTCAGCGCCTCCCTGGAAAAAGGCGGCAGGGACAACATCTCGTTCATCATACTGAAATTAGATCGGAAGGAAGTGGAACACGATGGTCGGTGAAATTTTAAACGGACGCTATGAAATATTAAAATCCGTTGGATTTGGCGGCATGGCAGAAGTGTATCTGGCCAAAGATGTTCTGCTGGACCGGAAGATTGCCGTTAAAGTACTGCGCAAGAAGTTTTTGGACAGTAAGTCCCAGCTGGAACAGTTTAAACGGGAGGCACGTTCAGCAGCCCGCCTGATCCATCCCTCTATTGTCACGATTTATGATGTCTGTGATGAAGGGGACATCAGCTATATTTTGATGGAATATGTGGAAGGCGTCAGCCTGAAAGCCTTTGAAGAGCAGAACGGACGTATGGATCCGGGTCTGGCAGTGGCCCTGACGGCACAGCTGGCTTCCGCGTTGGACCATGCCCATAAGCATAATATTATCCATTGTGATATCAAACCGCAAAATATAGTTCTGACAGAATCCATGGTTCCGAAAATTGTGGATTTCGGTATTTCCCGTATCGTTTCCAATGAAACCATGGCCTTTACTGCTTCCGTAGTAGGCTCCGTGCACTATTTTTCGCCGGAACAGGCTCAGGGACTGGCGGTAACGGCACAGTCTGATATTTATTCCCTGGGCATTGTGTTCTATGAAATGCTGACGGGAAAGGTTCCTTTTGACGGCAATAATGCCGTTTCCGTTGCCCGCAAGCAGGTAGAGGAGCAGGCTCCGCCTCTGAAGACATACTGGCCGGACGCGCCGGATGCATTGCAAAAGATCATTGACAAGGCCCTGGCTAAAAACTGCAAAGACCGTTATGCTACCGCTGAAGACATGAGAAATGACCTGATGGAAGTCAGGAATCGGATCTATCCCAGCAAGAACAATGAGATCCTTTTGAACCAGACCATTCCGCTGCAGGCTATTACAACCAATTCTGCGGTTAAGGCAACAGTAGCTGCTGCGCCTCCGAAAGCAAAACCGGGAACGGAACGGGAAAAATATCAGACCCTGATTATGAGCCTGCCCAGTTTCCTGACAAAGGAA
>CAJODT010000052.1:14678-16365 GCA_905233365.1 uncultured Succiniclasticum sp. | reverse complement strand
GTCCCGGCGGAGCAGGCGCGGCACATGAAGGAGCTTGTGCCCACCTGCCACATCAACACTATTTTCTCCGAGGCAAAAAGTTCACAAAAGCCTTTGTCGGGCAAATAAAAAAGCGTGAATCTCTCATCACGCTTGAATTTCTCTGGTGCCTTTTTATTGTAAAACTCAATCCATTCGCCAAGTGTTCTATTCATTGAACGTGCAAGCAAAAGAATCCACGCTGAAACTTGCGCCCCCTTCTCGGCTAAACGTCAGCCGAAGTGTAGCCAGCGTGCCCGCTTCCCCCGAATATGTAAATTGCGTCGTCGCGCGATTCGGGTTGCCGCTATCGGGATATGTTCCTGCCTTTGTCATTGTGACGAACTCCCCTTCGTCCAAAGCTATTTCTGCCGTGATTGTAACGTCCGCAAAGTTTTGGTGCTTAACAACCAAATTGGCGCGGCTACATTCAACGCCTAGTGAAATTGGTCTAGTTACTACAATCTGCCCCAGCCCGTTGCAAATAATCTTCCCGTCTGAAATTGTCGCCGTTGAGCTAGCCAAATCATCCAAATTCCCGTAGAAAGTAAAGCACTTCAAACCGTCATAACCGCCGGGGTCAAGCTCTGCCACTTTCAAGACGAGATAAAGATTGTTCACTAAGCGAATCAAATGCGCAACGTCCTGCCCTGTGGTTGATTCGTTAATAACGTTCTGCAGGTTGATTGTTATCGGCGAGCCACCGTTATAATCGCCAACAAGTGTGTCTCCGTTTGTTATGACCAGAGATTGCCCTTCGCCGACTGCACCTTTAGTCTCGTTGCGGAATGATTGTGTTGCGGCATGGTAAGCGAGAATTTCTCCGTCCTGAATGTTGTCTATCGAAACTGGGATATTCGCTATCTTGTTTACTGCTGTGTGCAGTTCAGCCAACGCCTCAAACGCCGCTTCCAAACAATATTTCGTCTTTTGTGCGAAGGCGTCTACGTCATCGCCATTCTTACTCCAGTCGATAATTTTATCGCTTGGGATTGCCCAAATTGCCACCGCTTACACCTCCACCACGTCCAGAATAATTGAATTGAAAATTACCCCCCCACCAGAGCCGCGTCCGCCTATGTCCAGAAATTTGTTTCTGTAGACGTTGCGGCTTTCCTTAACGACGGTCGGGCGATTGTAAATAGGCGTCGGGTTGCCGTAAATCTTCCGCTTGTTGGTAAAGACATATTCGCTTTTGCTCGTGGCGTGTTTCTTGTTGTTGCCTTCTAACTCCAAGTCGAGAACAACCTTGCCAACGATTATCTCACCGGTAGTAAGTCGCGCGTTGACGGGAATAAAGGATAAGTCCGTACGCTTCAGCAAGAAGTCATGTTGACTGATTAGTCTTTGCCCTTGCCATTTCCACTGCAAAGTTTTGCCCGCGTCGTAGCAGGCAGAACCGCCGCTGTTCCGGTTGTATTTTCCGTTCAGCACGTTCAGGAAGTTTTTCAGTTTCAGCAGCCAGGTGAAGGTGGCGCACCAGTTGTTGGGCGTGTTGGTGCGGCCCATCAGGAAGGGGCTGTTCTTAATGTTTTCAATTACTTTTAAAAAGGCTTCTTCGCCGTAGTTGTACAGTATGTCAAAGAATTTTTCCGCAAGGGCACTGTACAGCCCCTTGAACGGTTTCAGTTGCAGTTTGTTCCAGGCGTCCAGCACGTGCTGGGCCTGT
>CAJODT010000052.1:12514-14663 GCA_905233365.1 uncultured Succiniclasticum sp. | reverse complement strand
GTCCGCATGATCGCCGGGACAAAAGGGCAGACAGCTGCTGCCGGTTTTTTCTGCAGGGGCGGGCGGATTCTTTTGCGTTTCCGTTTTCGGCGCCTGAGGCGAACCTTTATCCGTTACGGGCGGATCATTTTTTCCGGCGTCCGCATAATTGTAATTATCATAATTGGGATAATTATAATTTTTATTATCATTATCATTTTTTAATAAATTATAATTATTATAATTATTATAATTATAATTATGGGATGTACCTTTTCCCGAAGCAGCGTTACATTTGGCGTTACACGTTTTGCTTTTCGTTTTCGCAACGTTAGAAGTGGAGCGGGTTTCCGAATTTTTTTCCAAAGGTTTTTTATGGTTTTCCGATGAAGGTTCCGTTACAGGTTTACTATTGTTTTCCGTTACAGGTTCGTTACCGTTTTCCGTTGCAATGTTTTTAAATTTTTTGTCCGGTGCAGTCTCTGATTTTTTTTCGCCGGCTGCGTCCGCCGCTTTTTTGTTTGCGCGGCACATTGCCGTCCGGGCTGCGCCTTTGGCTCTTGCTTCCGCCGCTTTTGCTTCTTTCTGCAGCGCGGCGGATTTTTTCATTTTCTGTTTGCGGATCAGGTTGATATACATTTTTCCGTCTTCCACGGTGAGCACATGAAACTTCTGCAGCGCGTCAATGCTTTTGATAACCATACCCACGGCGCAGTTGAAATATCTGGAAAAGCTTTCCGGATCCATGCTGGAATGGGGATTGAACCGCACGCATCCTTCCGGATCGTTAAAGGCGAGGGAAATCATCTGGAACAGGTTGCCGAGAATGGTGCTGCCGTCCGGCTCAGAAGAAATAGCTAAAATAGTGTTCGTATCGATAAAAGAATTTAAAATGGAAACTGACAAAACTAAAATCCTCCAATGATAATTTTTTTGTCGCAACGCATTTGCGGCAGTTTCTATTTTTGCCGCAGCGGTTCGCAACATTCTGCCAAAAGGGCCAGGCGAAATCCGCTGCGGCGATTTTGTTTGCCTGAAAAAAGGCAATAAAAAACCAGTCGCGATATAAGCGCGATACATCGGGACTGGATTTGTATGACAAATTAAATTGCCGGGGTCTCAGGCCAGACGTTCTTTCAGCCTGTCGCGCAAACGTACCAGGGCTTTGCGGCGCAGGCGGCGGATGTACTGGGGGGAGCAGCCCATCTCGCGGCTGATTTCTCCGATGCTCTTCCGCTCAAAATAATAAGAATGGATCACGGTTTTTTCGTACCGGTTCAGGCTGCGCATGGCGTTATGCACTTGCGCGTTAAACTCTTCCTTCAGCAGTACCTGCTCCGGTTCAATTCCCGGGTCAGGGTCTTTCCAGTCAGCCAGGGTCAGGTTCGTTTCGGCCCCGCTGCGGCGGATAATTTCCGGCAGCTCAAATTTGTTGCGGGAATCCTGATTGCGCAGGTTGTCCAGCAGTTCGCAACGCACATAGCGCCAAAGGATAAAGGGAACCTTCCGGTTACGGATGTTGCCGTTGTACGTCATAAGGAACTCGATCATGGCAAGGGCCGCCATGCTGCGGACTTCGTCTTTGCCCAGCCTGTCGTTGAGCAGGCGTCTTTCGCACAGGAAGCGGATCAGGGGCTCCGCCGCCAGGCAGAACAATTTCGTAGCTTCCGTATCTCCTTCCCGTGCCCGCCGGATCCATTCTTCCCAGGGAAGATCCAGCCAATCTTTCCAGGAAAGCACGCGGCCTTCCCAGACAAAGGAAAAATCTTCCGGGGAGAACTTCTGGTGTCGGTGTGTTTCTTCGGTATCCATCAAACAGATATTCACGTCCTTTCTTACATAATTAAAGTTAACTTTTGTACACTCGCGATCGCAAGTATATTATACTACGAAATCAATGATATGTATAGTGTTTATGCGGGGTTACATGCGTTTGTTCAGAGTTATTTTACACTTTTTCTAAAAAATGTATATTTTTGTAAAAAGTGAAGAAAAAGAGGGGCGAATGTGAAAAAATGTTCACAAAAACAGCGAAAAAAAGCTTGACAAATTAGCAGCCACATGATTTTGGTGAGTGATAAACGAAACCGGACATTTTTTAAGAGTCTGGTTTCTTTTTTTTATAAATTTTTGGTTTCGTTTTTTCAACCTCAATCGACTTAGATAAGTG
>CAJODT010000052.1:0-12453 GCA_905233365.1 uncultured Succiniclasticum sp. | reverse complement strand
AAATTTTTGGTTTCGTTTTTTCAACCTCAATCGACTTAGATAAGTGTAAGGGAAAAATTGTAAAGGAGCGTGATAACGTGATTGTTGAAAACCCTACACCCATTACAGAAGAAGAACTGATCAGACTTGCGAAGCGGGCGAAAGGCAGAATTACCACCATCTACCTGCATTGGACGGCGGGGCATTACGGCCAGGTGTACGACGATTACCATCTGAACATCGACCGCGATGGAACCTTGTACGCCACCTGCGACGAACTGACGGAACGCAAGGCACACACCTGGAAGCGCAACAAAGGAACGATCGGCATCGCCCTGTGCTGTGCCAGCGACGCGGACTGTATATTGCCTGCCGCCATTTATGCGCCGGAAGCCGTGAGCGCGGTGGAGCCTGACGAATACCGGGATCCCTATCAGGCGGTGATTGATTTTGGCTGCGAACCGCCCACGGTCAGACAGATTGACGCGCTGGCGAAAATTGTGGCCATACTCCTGAAAGAGCTGGGCCTTGCCAACAGTGCGGCGAATGTGATGACCCATTGCGAGATCGCCTTTAAGGATGACTACGGCCCCGGCAGCGGCGATTCGGAAACGAAATGGGACCTGTGGTTTCTGCCGGACGACGCCCGCCACGGAAGATTGTATCCCGGCGGCTGCGTGATCCGGGGCAAGGCGGCGTACTACCTGCGGGAAATGAAGCGTCAGGAGAAGGCGGCGTAATGGCCAGGGGGCGGCAGAACCGCATCCGGGATCAATCAGATGCGCAAGTGAAAAATGATTTGACCTGCGGCGAAAAGATTTATTCTGAGTAGCTGCGTCAAATACAGCGGGCGTGCAATACGGCATGCGGCAGAATCGTATGGCCTGCAGATGTGAGCCGATGGCGCAGTAAGTCCCGCATTGGGAGCGGAGCAGCTGAAGCTGCAACGCTCTCACCCAAAAATTGAAGGGGGGAGGTGAAAAATATGGCAGCAGTTATGAATGTAACCAAACGTACTCTGAGCGTTTCCATCCTGCGCGGGCAGGATGCGGAAGGCAACTCCGTGACCAAGAGCTACGTCTACAGCAACGTGAAACCGGACGTGGAACCGGCCAAGCTGATCGCGGTGGGCAAAGCCCTGGGCGGACTGTTCGATAACGAAATTACCGGACTTTCCGTAACGGAACGCGCATCCCTGATTGAAGAATAACCGGGGAAAAAGAGAAAAGGCGGACGCAAAAGATTACGCGTCCGCCATGTTAAAAAGGCAGTGAGCGGTGCAGGGCTTAGCATACAAGCCAGTTTGACCAATACGCTCCGATTTCAGAGAAATCGCCTGAAAAAAATTTTGATAATTAATGAGAAGGAGGAAAAAAGTTATGAAATCTGATACCGATCTGGAATTGGTGTTCAAGAACGCAGCGGGCAAAAAAGTGGTTCTGAATGTTGAGGAACCGAAATCCACCGTAACCAAAGCGGAAATCGATGCCGCCATGAACGTGGTTGTGGAAAACAACATTTTCGCAACCACCGGCGGCGACATCGTGCGGCGGCGACATCGTGGAAGCTGTGGAAGGCCGCATGCGTACAACCACCACCAACACCATTGAGTGATGAACGGGGGTCGCGACATGGAGACCACGGAAATTTTCAGCTTCATTAAGGACTTCGGTTTCCCCGTTGTCCTGAGCTGGTTCCTGCTGGTGCGTATGGAAAATAAACTGGCAGGCCTGACGGAAGTGATCGGGGAGCTGAGCTGCAACATCGCCGCCATGCGGGGTGACGTTGCGAAAAAATAAAATGATTCAACAGCCGTAGATTTTTCTGCGGCTGTTTTGTTATAATGATTATAGTGAAACAAATCTGAATTTAGCGGAGGAAAAAACCAATGGAATTCAAAGAAGTAGTAAAGAACCGGTATTCTTGTAAAAAATTCAGCGCCAGGCAGGTGGAAAGCGAAAAGCTGGCTGCTATCCTGGAAGCGGGGAGGTTGGCCCCGACCGCGAAGAATCTGCAGGAACAGCATGTGTATGTGGTTCAGTCTGTAGAGGCCCTTGCCAAGGTTGACGCTATCACGCCATGCCGTTACGGTGCGCCTACCGTCCTTGTGGTTGCCTATGATAAAAATAATGTGTTCACCTATCCGGGCGGCAAGCGGGATTCCGGTGTGGAGGACGCTACGATCGTAGCGACGCATATGATTCTGGCTGCCGCTGATGAAGGCGTGGACAGCTGTTGGGTCAACTTCCTTGACCCCGAGAAACTGGCGGAAGCTCTCGGCCTGCCGGAGAACGAAGAGGTGCTGATGGTGATGGATCTGGGTTATGCGGCGGAAGGCACTGGCCCGTTACCCAACCATACAAACAGGAAACGTCTGGAACAGACAGTAAGTTTTATGTAAGGCACCTGTATGAGCGGCTGGGTTTCATTCAGCTTGGAAGCAATTCTTGTTTAACCCTGGGCGAACAATAACAGCAGCGGGTATATTTGGAGTGAGGAGACTTTTGGGGTATAACGATGGGCACTCTTATGGTGATGTTAAGCGCTGCGATGTGGGGGCTCAGTGGGGTATGCGGTCAGTTTCTGTTTGAAAATTACCATCCTGACCCTGTTTGGCTGATCGCGGTGCGGCAGGTCGCTGCGGGTTTATTATTCCTGCTATATATGAGCATAAAAGGAATACCGCTGTTTGACATATGGAAGAGTGGACACAAAAACATTAAAGAACTGCTCTGGTTTACCCTCGGGCTTCTGGGCGCACAGTTTATGTACTATTATACGATCAGCGTTTCCAATGCACCGACATCAACTATCTTGCAGTACCAGGCGCCGATATATATCGTTTTATGGCAGGCCTTTGTCCGGAAGCGTATGCCAGAGGGACGGGAGCTGCTGGGAGTTGTACTGGCAATGACCGGTGTGTTTCTGATCAGCACACATGGTAATCCGGCACACCTGGTCATTTCTCCTGCGGCACTTGTATCAGGAGAAGTGTACAACCACACAATTCAATTCCTACACAAAACCCGCATAAAATCTTTGCTGCCCAGGGATTAGCATGACAGTCAAAGTAGTCAAAAATTAGCGTTTTTTCACTTTGTAAACCGGTGATGGTATTTCATCGCCGAGAATGAAGAAAATTGTTGTTTTGATTACTTAAGCTTTTGGTGATATAATTAATAAAAGCGTTCCTATACGCGTCAGTTTGGGACGCCATTTTGTATTTTTTTAAAAGGCATTAAAATTTATTCTAAGGAGGCCCCAAAATGCCAATCAACAAAAACGAAATCACAAAAGAAATGATTGAAAAGGCGATGCAGTGCAAGACCGCCGACGAACTGATCGCACTGGCTAAGACCGAAGGCTGTGAGATTACAAAAGAAGAAGCCGAAGCGTATCTGGCAGAACTGGCAGACGTTGAACTGGACAGCATAGAGCTTAAGAACGTGGCCGGCGGCAAGGATGTCTGCTATACGAATGGCTGCGCGTTGCGAGACCACGATATACGATAAATTATCTGACTGCACTATTATAAATTGAAGTTTTTCTAACAGCCGTAGATTTTTCTGCGGCTGTTTTGTTATAATGATGGCAGTGATACAAATCGTAATTTAACGGAGGAGAGAATGATACTTTTTATTAACGCATGTGTACGAAAAGAATCCAGAACCAAAAAGCTGGCGGATCGTTTACTCTCAAAGATGAAAGAACCGTTTGAAGAAGTACGTCTGGGCACAATTGTGTTTCCGAACGCTGATGAAAACTTTCTGCAAAGACGTGACCGGCTGATTCTTGCACATGATTTTGGTAACCCTGTATTTGATTTGGCAAGGCAGTTTGCTGAAGCAGATGAAGTCGTGATTGCCGCCCCGTTTTGGGATCTTTCGTTTCCTGCCGTACTGAAACAATATTTTGAGCAGATTAATGTCCTCGGCATCACATTTCGTTATACCCCGGAAGGAATACCGCAAGGTTTGTGTCGGGCAAAGAGGCTGACATATATTTCGACTGCAGGCGGCAATTTTTTCCCGGAAGAATATGGTTATGGATATGTGAAAGCCTTGGCACAGAATTTTTATGGCATTCACAATGTCAATCTGATCAAAGCCATTGGACTTGATATTGATGGAGCTGATGTTAATGCCATAATAGAATCTGCGGAGGAAGTCATTGATAATTACTCATAAATATTCTTGTTGAAGGATACTAATCAGAAGAATAAGTAAACTGATAATAAGCATGACTGAAAAAATGAAGTTTGTTTATTTAGTAAAAATATATGATTCAACCGGAAGACTGCTGCCCATAGTGACCGCATTTGCAACAAGGCAGGGTGCGGAAACTTACGTACATGATTTTTTACCAACTGGTAAATATCAACAGGGGGCCGCTGCGTGTAAAGCGGAAATCGTAAAAACAGAAGTGAGAGATTAGATAGATTTACGAAAGGGTAATCTAAAACTGAATTACAAATTAAAAGCTGGCGCTGCATTTTGGTTGCAACGCCAGTTTTGTTTTATAAATGACGGACTGAAGTAAGTTACGTTCATGCCTTCAAAGCATGATTCGGAATTGATAACAGGTATTTGTTTTACGTTCATTTATTTTTTATAATATGTGCAAGAGTAACTGGAAATGGAAAGGCAATCCGAAAAGGGTTGCCTCTTTTCTTTTGGGGTTGACTAACTTTAAAACGTTAACTATAATTAAGTTAACGTTAACAATAAATATGGTTAACAATAAAACAGTGAAAAGAGGCAAAGTTTTATGACGATTCCGGAATTAACTGAGAAAATAATCAGGGAAGATTACCGTATTACCCGTGGGAATTTAGATAAGGAACTGCTGTTAACGGCAGATCTGGAAGAAATGCTGGATTGTGCCGGCAAACTGCAGAAGCATTTCTGCGGGAACCTGGTGGACTTCTGTTCCATCATCAACGGGCGGAGCGGACGCTGCAGTGAAGACTGCAAATACTGCGCCCAGGCCGCCTGCAACCATACCGGCATTGACGAATACGGCTTTTTGCCGAAAGACAAGATTTTTGCGGCTGCAAAAGCAAACCAGGACGCGGGTGTGAACCGCTTTGCTATCGTCACGGCGGGCCGGGCGTTAAAAGGCAAAGATTTCGATAAAGCCATTGAAGCCTATAAAGAGATGCACGCAAAGCTGAAAATCGAACTTTGCGCTTCCATGGGGTTTATTGACGCGGAACAGTTCCGTCGCCTGAAGGAAGCGGGCGTTACCAGCTATCATCATAATATCGAAACCTCCCGCCGCAATTTCCCGAATATCTGTACCACCCACACCTTTGAGGATAAGATCCGAACCATAAAGATTGCCCAAAAAGAAGGCATGTGCGTTTGCTCCGGCGGTATCATCGGCATGGGGGAAACCTGGGACGACCGTATCGATATGGCGCTGACGCTGGCCGAACTGGGAATTGAGTCCATTCCGCTGAACGCCCTGATGCCGATCAAGGGTACGCCGCTGCAGGATACCCCGCAGATTTCCGCAGAAGATGTGGCCCGTACGGTCGCTATCTTCCGTTTCATCAACCCCACGGCAAACATCCGCCTGGGAGCGGGCCGCGGCATTCTGCCGAAGTCCGGGGAGACGGTCATCGGCCGGGGGGCGTCCGCTTCCATTACCGGCAACATGCTGACCACGGCCGGCGCTGCGACGATTGCCAGCGACATGGAAATGCTGAAGAAGCTGGGGCTGACGAATAAGCCGGAAGAAGCAGAAATCGTCCGTCAGGGCGGATGAAAGAAATGACAACAACGGATTAAGGAAACGCAGACGAATTAATCAGTGTTTACTTAAATAGCTCAAAAACATAATGGCGTCGCAAAAATAAAAATTTTATAAATAATTCACTTGCATTTTATAAACTTCTGTGCTAATATCTTCCCGGAATCAGGAAGGTACGGAAGGTATCCCGCAGGGAACTTTACCGGTACGCCGCTCCTTATTTCGGACAATGTCACACATCGCTTGGATCTTTTAAGACCGGGACGAGACGCTAAAGGGAATTCGTATGCGCATCTTTCCGGATGCGCATTTTTTCTGCAGCTCTCCGGCAAGCGCGGGTACGGGCGCAGGCCGTACCATGTCGCGTCAGTGTTCCCCTCAGGGGGAGAATTGTTAAGGAGGAATCATGAAAAAGTTTTGTGAGCTCATCGGCAAGTATTTCGGATTAGTTATCATTTTATTCTTTATCGGGGGCATGACTTGTCCGCCGGCATTTACGTGGGTACTGGGGAAACTGGCAGGCTTCTCGCTTTTGAGCATGATGCTCGGCATCATCATGTTCGGCATGGGAACGACCATGGAGCTGAAAGATTTCCGTCTGATCCTGCAGCGGCCCCGGGACGTATTTTTAGGCGCGGTTGCTCAGTATGCCATCATGCCTTTTCTGGCATATCTTCTTTCGCGGGCGTTCAACCTTGATCCTGCCCTCACCGTGGGCGTGGTACTTGTGGGCACCTGTCCGGGTGGTACTGCTTCTAACGTAATTACGTTTATCAGCAAAGGCGACCTGGCTCTTTCCGTAACCATGACTACGGTATCCACTCTGCTGTCGCCCATTATGACCCCGCTCCTCACGTATCTCATTATCGGCCAGCGGATTGACTTCAGTCCTGTCGCTATGTTCTGGAGCATTGTACAGATTGTTATCATTCCTATCGGTTTCGGAGTTGCGTTGCGTCATTATTTCCCGGACTGGTGCGAAAAAGCCAAAGCATATCTGCCGGCCCTTTCCTGTCTGTGCATCTCTCTGCTGATCGCCGGACTGGCAGGTGCAAGCCGTGAAGCCATCCTGGCATCTTCCACTACGATTATTGCGGTAGTCGTACTGCATAACCTGTTGGGATGCCTGCTGGGTTTTGCCATTGGCCGCTGCGCAGGTATGAGCTGGAAAAAATGCGTGGCCCTTTCGATTGAAGTGGGCATGCAGAACTCCGGCCTGGCTGCCGGTCTTGCTAAAACGCATTTTGCCAGTCTTGCCGCTGCGGCCGTGCCTGGCGCCATCTTCAGCAGCTGGCACAATATTTCCGGCAGCATGCTGGCCTGGCTGTATGTGAATTACCTGAATCCCCGCTTCGATGAAGAGGTGAAACATCATGTAAGCGAGATTCCTGAAAAAGCAGAACCTGCCCATTGAAAAGGCAGAATTGGTTTGATAATACTTTTATGAAGAGAATACAGGAGGAAATGCCATGAAGTTAGTTAAAACTGTTGCAGAGTTACAGGCGATAGTGAAAGAAACAAAAAAGGCGGGCAAAAGCATCGGGCTTGTTCCCACCATGGGAGCGCTGCATGAAGGCCACGCTTCACTTATAAAGGCGGCCCACGCAGAAAACGACTTTACCATTGTCAGCGATTTTGTAAATCCGACTCAGTTCGGTCCGACGGAAGACTTGGACGCATATCCGCGCACGCTGGAACATGACTGTGAACTGGCGGAAAAAATGGGAGCGGATGTGCTGTTTGTCCCGTCCCCGAAGGAAATGTACCCCAGCCGCGATATGACCTGGGTAGAAGTTACGGGCGATATCACGAAGGTTTTATGCGGACGCACCCGTCCCATCCATTTCCGCGGTGTAGCCACCGTGGTAAGTAAGCTGTTCAATCTGACTCAGCCGGATAAAGCTTACTTTGGACAGAAGGATGCGCAACAGGCGCAGGTCCTGAAGCGCATGGTCAAGGACCTGTTCTTTCCTCTGGAAATCCGTGTTATGCCCATCATCAGGGAAACGGACGGATTGGCAAAGAGCAGCCGTAATGTGTACCTGAACGCAACGGAAAGAAAAGCGGCCGTAATCCTGAGCAAAGCCTTGACAAAGGCAAAAGCCGCTTTTGCAGCAGGGGAACGGGACAGCGCGAAACTGACGGCAATGGTTGCGGAAATGATCCGGACGGAACCACTGTCTGATATCGATTACGTGGAAATCTATCAGCTTCCGGAGCTTGCGCCTGCGGAAGCAACGATTACAACAGACCACCTTCTGGCTGTAGCTGTGAAGTTTGGCACTACCCGCCTGATTGATAATGTCGTCTTAGAAGTTTGAGAGTCGCAGTAACTACAGGAGGAAGATACATGTTATATACCATGTTCCATGGAAAAATTCATCGCGCTGTGGTAACCCAGGCGCGTCTGGATTATATGGGCAGCATCACGGTAGATGCGGATCTGTTGGATGCCGCAGGCATTTTGCCCGGCGAAAAAGTCCAGATTGTAAATAATAATAACGGAGAAAGGCTGGAAACATATACGATTGCCGGTGAACGCGGAAGCGGCGTCATCTGTTTGAATGGGGCTGCCGCACGGAAGGCGCAGGTGGGCGATACTATCATTATTATTGCCTATGCTGTTATGGATGCGGAAGAGGCAAAACGGTATACGCCTAAAGTTGTTATGGTAGATGAACATAACCGTATTCTTGCAGACATTGGCAGGGAAAGGGCAAACCAAACCGGCGCTGTTGCATTGGCAGAAGCAAAACGGGGCTGATTTCTGGCGGTTTCCATAGCAAAGAAGAATTAATCAATGCTATAGCTGTGGAAACTATTCAGTATTTCAGCAATAATCATTAAACGCTTTCACAACAATTTAATGAAAAGGTATTACTATGATTGGTTTGGGGACGATGGTCAACTGCGCGGCGATTATTGCCGGCTGTGCAGTTGGTCTTATATTAAAAAAGGGCTTTCCTGAAAAATGGCAGGAAACTATTATGTACGGGGTTGCCCTCTGTATTTTTCTGATCGGTGTGGAAATGGCACAAAAGAGCCAGAATATGCTGCTGGTCATTGCCAGTGTGGTCATTGGCAGCATTATAGGCGAGATGCTGGAGATTCATGAAAAGCTGAATGCTTTTGGCGCCTGGGTGGAGAAGAAGCTTTTGGGAGACAAAAGGCAGGACTCCGGTTCTTTTGGCAGGGGTTTTATTTCAGCCAGCCTGATTTTTTGTATTGGCGCCATGGCGATTGTAGGAAGTATTGAAGACGGGCTGACGGGCAATCATCAGATTCTGTTTGCAAAAGCGATGCTGGACGGAATCCTGTCCATCATATTTGGGGCGAATATGGGAGCGGGCGTGGCTCTTTCTGCGGTTCCGGTAGGCTTATACCAGGGGACGATCACCGTACTCGCATCGTGGATGCAGAATCTGCTGACGCCGGAAATAATACGGGAGGTCAGTGCTGCCGGCGGCATTTTGATCATGGCCATCGGCGTTGTCCAGGCAAAACTGCTGCCGATCCGTCTGGCCAATCAGATACCTGCCCTGCCGGTAGCCGTGCTGCTGGCAAAACTGTTTTTGTAATTATGCACTGTATGGACGGCGGTGTATTTTCGTTTGAGGTGAAAGCCGTGAAGCCGGAACCGGAGATTTACCGCTGCCTTTGCGACAAGTATGGGCTGAAACCGGAAGAGTGTCTCTTTACCGACGATGTTCCGGCAAATGTGAAAGGAGCGCAGGCCTGCGGATTTCAGGGCATTGTGTTCGAAGGATATGAAAAGACGTACCCGGTAATTATGAAAGCGCTGCGATGACAAATAGGGTATTTGCGAGGGATACGATGAATCAGGATAAAACAATTATGAATCAGGAGAAGACAATCATATTGGCCTGCAGCTCACTTACGGAATATGTGGAAGCGGCACAGGCCAGCGTGGGAACAAAGATGCGGGTCAGATATCTCAACCGCATCTATCACAGGGACCCTGCTGAAATGCAGGAACATATCAAAGCGGAACTGGAACGGATGCCGGAGGGGATTGACACGGTTCTGGTCTGCATGGGGTTTTGCGGCGGTTCCTGGAATCAGGTGCAGTCCCGTTACCGCCTTGTTATTCCGCGGGTGGATGACTGCGTATCGCTTTTGCTTCAGACAAAGGATGATCCTGTCAGCAATCTGAAAACGCCCGGTCATCTTTATGTGCGGGCTATGGATCCTTCCACGGAATCCTTTAAGGCCATTTTTGAAAGATTGGTAAAAGCATACAATGTAGACGAGGAGACAGCGGAAAAGCGGCACAAGGAATGGATGGATTTATATAACACCATATCTGTTATGGACACGGGTATCAATCAGTGCCGCCGGCCGGAATACACGGCTGTTGTAAAAAAGGATGCGGACTGGCTTGGCGCGAAGATGGAATATGTGGAGGCCAGCATCCATCTTTTGGAAAAACTGTTTAGCGGAAGGTGGGACGATCAGTTCCTGGTTCTCGAACCGGGCCGCGCTGTCCTAAAAGAAGAAATGCTGGTTTAGAATTTCCGAAAACATCTGAAAGAAATAATGCAGGAACAGTCGTAGATTTTGAACGTCTGACTTTCCAGAACCTTACGTATAACAAGGAAAACTATTGCTGCAATGCCCACATGATCCCTGTGCTGCTGATCATGACCAGCAACGCGCCGGATACGTATTATACCCAGTTGCTGGAAAATTATCGCAAGACACTGAACCTTCTGGTAGGTCCAACAGAGATCCTTGTCAGCGGCGATACGCTGCAATTGAAAGATTACAGCAAGCTGGACTGGCCCTGGACGCTGTTTGATCCGGAAGCCAAAAAAGCGCGTCACGAAACGGTGTTCCCACAGGAATGCAAAAAGGCATTTGAGATGGGCGCGGCGCTGCTGAAATAAACCGGGCAGAGCGGCAGGGCGCCGGAGTTTTTCTGACCGCCTGTAATACAGTTTCACACTTTCAGTTATAACCGTCGGTGTACTAATACGCCGGCGGTTGTTGTTTTTTAAATGGATTTGTCCGATTTACAGTTCCCGTGGAAACGATTTTAAAATGTGAATTAACTATGAATTTTCGTTTTCAACCTTGACTTAAAGTGAACTTTAATAAATAACATATAGTTAACAAATGCCATATATAAAAACCAATTGCTGTCGAGCCTTTCTCTTATATATCAACAAAAGGAGCTGTGCATCTTGTCTTACACTATTTCCGAAGCTGCCGAAAAAACCGGACTGCCGCCGTCCACCATCCGTTTTTACGACAAAGAAGGGCTGCTGCCTAACATCAAACGCAAAAACGGCATCCGCGTCTTTGTAGACATGGACCTGCGGCTGATGGGTCTTCTGACCTGCCTGAAAAACACGGGCATGCCCATTAAGCGTATCCGTGACTATGTGGAGCTAACCTCCAAAGGCGACGACACCCTGCAGGAGCGTTATGAAATCATCAAGGCGCAGCGTCAGTTTGTATTGGATCAGATCGAACAACTGCAGTATTATCTGGAAGAACTGGATTTCAAAGACTGGTACTATAACAAAGCGCTGGCCGCCGGTTCGGAAAGCGCGATCAATTTAGATGATTACGAAAAGGAAACGGGGAAGAAAGCTCCGGACGATCCCAACCGTGAGAACTAAACGCAACTCGTGTAAATGAAGCAAAAATCATGAAAATTATTTTGAAAGTTATACTGGTATTCGTGCTGGCTCTTACGGCCGGCGTATATTTTTACAGTCAGCGCCCGGAGTTCGGGCGGACGCCTACAGGTAAACGGCTGGAACGTATCCGGCAGTCACCTCATTATTATAACGGACGGTTTTGGTCCATAACCCCGGTGGAAAAACCGGTGGAGACCAGCCAGTTTCAGGCAACCATGCGCTTTTTATTCGGCGGAACGCCGGAGCGGCTGGTTCCTGCGGAACCCATGGTGTCTCGGAAAACGGATCTGCGTAAACTGGATCTGCAGCAGGACACGGTGGTCTGGATGGGACATTCCACGTTTTATCTGCAGCTCAACGGAATCAGGATTCTGATTGATCCGGTTTTCAGCAGCTGGGCCTCACCGCTGCCGTTCATCAATAAGGCCTTTGCCGGAAGCAATGTCTACACGGCGGAGGATATCCCCGACATTGATCTGCTGGTGATTTCCCATGACCACTGGGATCATCTGGATTATCCCACCCTGATGGCGCTGAAACCGAAAATCAAAAAAATCGTGGTGCCTCTGGGCATCGGGGAACATTTTGAATATTGGGGCTTTGACCTGGACATAATTACGGAAGAAGACTGGTATACACCGGTTAAACTTTCGGAGCAGCTTACCGTCCATATCCTTCCGGCCCAGCATTTCACCGGGCGTTTCCTGAATGCGAACCAGTCGGAAGCCTGCGCCTTTGCGTTTATTACGCCGCAGCGCAAGGTGTTTTACAGCGGAGACGGCGGTTATACCAAAGAGTTTAAAGAGTTCGGCAATACCTTTGGCGGGTTTGACCTTGCCATTCTGGAAAACGGACAGTATAACAAAGACTGGCCGAAGATCCACATGAATCCGAAAGAAAACGCCCGGGCAGGGGAAGATTTAAAAGCAAAAACAGTGCTGCCCTGTCACGGAGGAAAATTCGCGATGGCCCGCCATCCCTGGGATGAACCCTATATCCGTCTGACGGAGGAAAGCAAAACAAAACCGTACCGATTGCTGACGCCCCGCATCGG
>CAJODT010000051.1 GCA_905233365.1 uncultured Succiniclasticum sp. | reverse complement strand
CTGGAGAAAATCGGTATCACCGGCATGACGGTAACGGAAGTGCACGGCTACGGCCTGCAGAAAGGCCACACGGAAATGTACCGCGGCGCCTCCGTCGTCTCCCGCCTGCTGCCTAAAATCCGTCTGGATATCGTGGTCTCCGCCATTTCACCCCGTACCATCATCGAAGTCGCCAAGCAAATCCTGTACACCGGCAAATACGGAGATGGTAAGATTTTCGTTTCTACCATTGACAACGTAATCAAGATCCGCACCGGAGAAGAAGGCTTCGATGCGTTACAGGATTACCCGCTGTAAAAGAGAAATTGACTTTTCGTATGCCCCGTGGTAAAGTATCGTTGTAGATGTCAAAGCAGACAAAGACCCCGTGTCTTTGCCTGCTTTTTAATTTTTGCAGACAGCAGGACTCCCGTAAATCGGATTTCCCGTCAATCTGCAATACGTTCGATTAAGAAAGAAGCGTGCAACATGGATAAAGTGAAAGAAGAATGCGGCGTTTTCGGTATCTTTGACCCGGATGGCGGCGACGTAGCCCATTCCATCTATTACGGGCTCACAGCCCTGCAACACCGTGGACAGGAAGCCTGCGGCATGGCCATCTCCGATACAAATGGGCCGATTGGCAATTACCGCTGCCGCAAGGACGCAGGTCTTGTCAGCGAAGTCTTCCACGCAAAGACCTTGGAAAGCCTGTCGGGAAATCTGGGTATCGGCCATGTGCGCTACTCTACCACCGGCAGTTCCCGGCCGGAGAACGCCCAGCCGCTGGCAATTTCCTATATAAAAGGGACGCTGGCGTTAGCGCATAACGGAAATCTGGTAAACATGGCCGACCTGAAATGGGAACTGATCCAGAACGGCGCCGTGTTCCATACCACCACCGATTCGGAAGTCATCGCCTTTTATCTGGCAAGAGAACGCGTCCATACACAAACGATACAGGAAGCGGTGCTGGCTACCGCCCGGAAATTATCCGGGTCTTATGCGCTGGTAATTATGAGCCCCCAGACGGGACCCATACGGATTAAAGCCTCTCTGTCTGGGGAAACGGGGCAATGCATACATACTGGCTTCCGAAAGCTGTGCTCTGTCCGCCGTGGATGCGGAATTCATCCGCGACGTCGAACCCGGGGAAATGGTGACCATATCGGAAAAAGGCATTGAATCGGACCGTTCCCTGCAAACCGGGAGATGTGCCCACTGCATCTTCGAATACATCTATTTTGCCCGTCTGGACAGCCGGCTGGACGATATCAACGTATACGACGCCCGTATCGCCGCCGGAAGATCCCTGGCAAGGTCACATCCCGTTGACGCCGACCTGATAACCGGCGTGCCGGAATCCGGCCTGCCCGCCGCCAAAGGCTTTGCCATGGAGTCGGGTATTCCTTTCGGCTTCGCTTTTTACAAAAATTCCTACATCGGCAGGACCTTTATCAAACCCTCCCAGGCAGAACGGGAGAGCGGCGTCCATCTGAAGCTCAGCGTGCTGGCCGCCACGGTTAAGGGGAAACGCATCGTGCTGGTAGATGACTCCATCGTCCGGGGCACCACCATGAAAAACCTGGTACAGATGCTGAAAGAGGCCGGAGCGAAAGAAGTGCACGTCCGTATCAGTTCTCCGCCCTTCCGCCACCCGTGTTATTTCGGTACGGACGTTCCTTCCGAAGAGGAACTGATCGCCAACCGGCTTTCCATCGAAGGAATCTGCCGGATGCTGGGTGCGGATTCGCTGGGCTATCTGGACTTGAAAGCACTGCCGGAAATGGTAAAGGGCCTCCCCGTCTGCAGCGGCTGTTTTGACAACAGATACCCTATGGAGATACCGGAACCAAAACCCCTTCCTTTCTGGTGTGGAGAATAATTCGTTTTTGTGTTATAATTGCAATGCGCGTAAATCAAACAAACACAGGACGGAAACAAAAGTATGATATCACAGCTGACACAGGAACAATGGAATATCCTGGACGGGATGCGCAGCAATCTGGGACTGGCTGCCGACCTGGCCCAGGCTAAAATATCGCTGATCCTCCCGCTGGACCGCAGCCGGCAGCTTTATTCATCCGCGGCAGGCAATACAGGCAAACAAAAGGCAAAAGCGGGATCGGCGGGAGACATTTGCTTTTTAAGCGTATTCGACCAGGCGGAACCCCTCACCCGTTCGGAAAACACGGAGCCCGAAGAGATTACACGGGCGGCGGACGAACCGCTCATGACCCAGGCGTTGGCAGAAAACACTGTCACCGAAGGCTTCCGGGAAGTTTCACCGGGACAGTTCGCCCGGCTGAAGGTCTACCCTGTCTGCGACGGCCACAACCGGTGTTTTGCTGCTGCAGCCTTTGAAGATCGGGAAGCAGACGTAGTATTCTGGGACGCCACCATGGATTTCCTCCACGGCAGCAGGACAGATTACGCCTCCAACAGCTGCTATCGCCGCCTGTCCAGTATCGACGGACTGGTGTTGGTAAACGCCCGGGACGGGCAGATCCTGGCGGCTAACAACGCGGCCCGGCATATTTACCGTGTGCTGGGTGTCGGCCACCTGGTAGGACGCCGGACCAGCAGCGCAGAAATCAGCTGGAGCGGCATCGGCAACGTGCTGCACACCGGCGTGGCGGAAGAGCAGGAACTGCAGCAAAAAGGCCTGTTCCTGGATTTCCGTTTTATCCCCCTGCTGACGGCAGGCAGCATCGAGCGGATCATCGTCGTCATCGAAGACGTGACCCAGCTGAAGCTGAAGGATGAAGAACTGCGGGTAAAGGCCGCAGTGATCCGGGAGATTCATCACCGGGTAAAAAACAATCTGCAGACCATCGCCAGCCTGCTGCGACTGGAACAGCGCCGGGCAGCCTCGGAAGAAACCAAAGTCGTGCTGCGTGATTCCATCAACCGAATCAGCAGTATTGCACTGGTACATGAGTATCTGTCCGGACAGGGAACGGAACTGGTGGACATCAACGAGCTGGGCAACGGCGTGTACCGCACCGTCATGAGCAGCATGAAAACGCCGGACCTGGAACTGAAGATGAATTTTTCCGCAGACAACCTGCGGCTTCCCTCCCAACAGGCGGCCAGTCTGGCCCTGGTGCTGAACGAATTACTGCAGAACGCGCTGGAGCATGGCTTTGAAAACCGGAAAAAGGGAACGCTGACGGCTACCATCAGCCGGCTGGATGAAGACAGCGGGGTACAGGAAAAAGTCCAGGGCAAGGCAGCAGAAGCTGTGTCATATGCCGGCAGCAGCAAAAAGGAGAACGACGACCGGCTGCTGTTACTTGTGAAAGATGACGGAGTCGGCCTTCCACCCGGATTCGACCTGCAAAAAACCAAAAGCCTGGGCCTGAAGATCGTACAAACCGTGGTCCAGTCCGATTTAAAAGGAACATTCACGCTGGAACCGCGTACAGACGGAAAAGGAACCGTTGCCAGGGTGATTATTCACATATAATGGAGGAGTTATTGTGGTAAAACCGTTAAAGGTACTGATTGCAGACGATGAAGCATTACTGCGTCTTGATCTTCGGGAAATGCTGGAAGAAGCAGGGCACACCGTCATAGGTGAAGCGGAAAACGGAAAGGTCGCCGTTCACATTGCAGAGCAGGAACGGCCGGACCTGGTCATTATGGATGTGAAAATGCCGGAGATGGACGGCCTGGAAGCAGCCAAAATCATCGGGGATGCAAAGCTGGCCCCGGTCCTGCTGCTGACAGCCTACAGCCAGCGGGAAATCGTACAGGAAGCAACCAACTCCGGCGTGTTTGCCTATCTGGTAAAACCCATACGGGAAGAAGAGCTGTTTCCCGCAATAGAAATTGCCATCAGCCGTTTTGCCGCTTTCCAGCGGTTAAACGCTGCACTGGACAAGGCAAAGGACGACCTGGAAACACGGAAGATCCTGGACCGGGCCAAGGGCATCCTGATGGATCAGTATAAATTTACAGAAAAGGATGCATTCCAGGCCATGCAGAAACTGAGCATGGATCGGAGGCTTTCCCTGAAAGCAGTGGCCAAAGCCGTCATCGCCAGCGCGGAGATTCACGAAAAGGAAACAGAAAAAAAGAAAAACAGAAAGTGAATGTTTATTCATTATTTGTTTGACAAAGACAGGTAAGAGTGTTACAATTTTATAGATAACAAAGGCGTTTATTGCCGTGCAAATTTACTGTACGGTAATGGGCGCCTTTATTTTTTCGGGCTACTGGCTTATCAGGGAACTCCGATCATCCGGCGGCGCTTTTCCAAATTATTGCACGATATTTTGTTAGCGCTCTTCCCGTGAAAAGAAGCCCGAATCAGAATGCTAACGAAAATCGAGGCGGCAGTTATGGCAACGAACTATAATCGGAAAATTATTCTGGAAGACGGTCAGGAATACTACGGCTACGGCTTCGGCGCTGATAGTGACAAAGTGCTGGAAATCGTCTTCAATACCTCTATGGTGGGCTACCAGGAGATCCTCTCGGACCCCTCCTACACGGATCAGGCCGTGGTCATGACCTATCCGCTGATCGGCAACTATGGCATGGCAGAAGATGATTATGAATCCGAACATCCCAGCATCGGGGCGCTGATCGTGCGGGAATACAACGACGAGCCTTCCAATTTCCGCAGCACCGCGACACTGGGGGATGTTATGAAGAAATTCGGTATTACCGGGGTCTGGGGTATGGATACGCGCAAGCTGAACCGGAGCATCCGGGATTTCGGCAGCCGCAAGGCGCTGGTCACCGATGCGGATACGCCGCTGGAAAAAGGGCTGCAGATATTGCAGGAAAGCAAAATCCCCACCGATGCCGTTTCCCGGGTCAGCCGCAAAACCATCGTGGAATCCCCTGCCGCAGAGGAGCGGTTCCATGTGGCCGCCATCGACTGCGGCATGAAGCAGAACATTGTCCGTTCCCTTAACAAGCGGGGCTGCAGCGTGACCATCGTACCCTGGGATACGACGGCAGAAACGATCCGGTCACTGCAACCGGACGGTATTTTCATTTCCAACGGGCCTGGGGATCCTACCGACGTGCCCCAGACCATTGAAACCATTAAAAAACTGCTGGGGACTATCCCCATCTTCGGCATCTGCCTGGGCCACCAAATCATCTCCCTGGCTTACGGCGCCAGAACCTACAAGCTGAAGTTCGGGCACCGTGGGGGCAACCATCCGGTGAAAAATCTGGATACCGGCAAAATTGAAATCACTTCACAGAACCATTCCTATGCGGTGGACACAGACAGCCTGGCCCATACGCCCCTGAAAGTGACCCACGTGAACCTGCTGGACCAGACTGTAGAGGGCGTGAAATGTGAAAAGGACCGTGTGTTCAGCGTCCAGTATCATCCGGAAAGCGCCCCCGGCCCTCAGGACAGCGCCTACCTCTTCGACCGCTTTATCCAAATGATGGAGGAAGGGGGTGCGCAGCATGCCTAAAAGAACAGACATTAAAAAGGTGCTTGTCATCGGCTCCGGCCCTATCGTCATCGGGCAGGCCGCCGAATTTGACTACGCGGGCACCCAGGCGTGCCTCGCCCTGAAAGAAGAAGGCTATCAGGTCATCCTCTGCAACTCCAACCCTGCCACCATCATGACCGATACCAGCATGGCCGACAAGGTTTACATGGAGCCCCTGACCCTGGAATACATCGCCAAAATCATCCGCTTTGAACGTCCCGACGCCATCCTGCCGGGTATCGGCGGACAGACAGGTCTTAATCTGGCCATGCAGCTGGAACGGAAAGGCATCCTGGCAGAGTGCCGTGTGGAACTGCTGGGCACGGACAGCCATTCCATCGAACAGGCAGAAGACCGGGAGCTGTTCAAGGAGCTTTGCGAACGCTTAGGGGAACCGGTGCTGCCCTCCGATATCGCCGGCTCTGTGGAAGACGGACTGAAAGTCGCTGAAAAGATCGGTTACCCGGTCATCCTCCGCCCTGCTTTTACCCTGGGCGGAACCGGCGGCGGCTTTGCCGACAATGAAACAGAGTTCGTACCTCTGATGAAACATGCCCTGGAGCTTTCTCCCGTACAGGAAGTCCTGATTGAAAAAAGCATCAAGGGTTTTAAGGAAATCGAATACGAAGTGATGCGGGATAAGAACGATACCGCCATCACCATCTGCAACATGGAAAACCTGGACCCTGTGGGTATCCACACCGGCGATTCCATTGTGGTCTGCCCGTCCCAGACCCTGACCAACAAGGAATACCACATGCTGAGGGACAGCGCCCTCAAAATCATACGTGCTTTGAAAATCGAAGGCGGGTGCAATGTACAGTTCGCCCTGGACCCCAACTCCTTCCAATATTATTTAATCGAGGTCAACCCCCGGGTCTCCCGTTCTTCCGCCCTGGCCTCCAAGGCCAGCGGCTATCCTATCGCCCGGGTCTCCGCCAAGATCGGCGTGGGCATGACACTGGACGAAATACAAATTGCCAACACCCCCGCCTCTTTTGAACCGGCGCTGGATTACGTAGTGACCAAACTCCCCCGCTTCCCCTTCGACAAGTTCGCGGACGCCAACAATTCCCTGTCCACCCAGATGAAGGCTACCGGGGAAGTGATGAGCATCGGCCGGACTTTTGAGGAAAGCCTCCTGAAAGGGATCCGCTCTCTGGAGATTGGCGCGTACCACATCCACATCCGCAAGTTTGATACGATACCCAAAGATGAACTCCTTGACTACATCCAAATCGGCACGGACGACCGGATTTATGCCATCGCCCAACTGTTCCGCCTGGGCTGCGACGTGGACAGCATCGCCGCAAGGACTGCCATCGACCGGTTCTTTCTCCGGAAGATCCGCCATATTGTGGAACTGGAGAAGGATATCCAAAACCATCCGGGCGAAATCCCTACACTGCAGGAAGCCAAAAAAGCCGGCTTCTCCGATAAAGAGATCGCCGGCCTGTGGAATAAAACGGAAATTGAAATTTATCAATTGCGACAACAAAACGGCGTCATTCCGACGTATAAAATGATAGACACCTGCGCTTCTGAATTTGCAAGTTATATCCCCTACTTTTATTCTACCTATGAAGAAGAAAATGAATCCCTTGTTTCCGCAAAACGGAAGATTGTAGTGCTGGGTTCCGGCCCCATCCGCATCGGCCAGGGGGTGGAGTTCGACTACTCTACCGTCCACGCCGTGCAGACCATCCAGAGAGCAGGTTATGAAGCCATCATCATCAACAATAATCCGGAAACGGTTTCCACCGATTACACCTGTTCGGACAAGCTGTACTTCGAACCGCTCTGTACAGAAGACGTGATGAACATCATCGAACTGGAACAGCCGGACGGGGTCATCGCCACCTTAGGCGGGCAGACTGCTATCAATCTGGCCGACCCGCTGAAGGAACGGGGCGTAAAAATCATCGGCACGGACTGCGATGCCATCGACCGGGCAGAAAACAGGGACTTATTCGAAAAACTGCTGCTGGACCTGCACATCCCCCAGCCTCAGGGAGAAGCTGTCACAAGCATTGAAGCGGGCATGGAAGCAGCCCGCCGCATCGGCTTCCCCGTACTGGTCCGCCCCAGCTTCGTTTTGGGAGGCCGGGCCATGCAGATCGTAGGCAAAGAAAAGGATATGCATGACTATCTGAAAACAGCCGTAGAAGTGGATGAAGACAAACCCGTATTAGTAGACAAATACATCCGGGGCAAGGAAGTAGAAGTGGATGCGGTCTGCGACGGGGAACACGTATTTGTGCCCGGCATCATGGAACTGGTGGAACGGACCGGTGTCCATTCCGGTGATTCTATCAGCGTGTATCCTTCTTACAGCCTTTCCGAAAAGGTGAAGGAAACCATACTGGATTATACCGAAAAGCTGGGGCTGGGCATCGGCATCAAAGGACTGTTCAACATCCAGTTCATCGTGGATGCCAGCGAACAGGTCTATATCATTGAAGTGAACCCCCGCTCCTCCCGGACCGTTCCTTTCTTATCCAAGGCCACCGGCTACAGCCTGGCCGACATCGGCACCCTGGCCATTCTCGGCGTCTCCCTGCGGGAACAGGGAATCACCGAACGCTATCCGAAAGAAAAGACCCGGTACTACGTGAAATGCCCCGCCTTCTCTTTCTCCAAGCTCCGGGGCATGGACGCCTATCTGTCGCCAGAAATGAAATCCACCGGCGAAGCCATCGGTTACGACGACAAGCTGCACCGGGCTGCCTTCAAAGCCCTGATCGCCTCGGGCCTGACGCTGAAAAACTACGGCACCATCATGGTCAGCGTGGCTGACGAAGACAAAGAAGAAACCATTCCGCTGATCCGCCGCTTTTATAACATGGGTTTCAACATCGAAGCCACCACTCTGACCGGGGAAGTGCTGCGGGAGCACGGCATCCGCACAAGAATCCGGCACAAACCCAGCGAAGGCAGCGAAGAAGTCTTGGACTCCGTCCGGGCCGGCTACGTGAGCTATGTCATCAACACCCGGGCCATCCTCTCCGGCGTCCACTACGGCGACGGCGTGGCCATCCGCCGGGTCGCCGCCCAGAACAATGTAGTGATGCTCACCTCCCTGGATACCGTCCGCATGCTGCTGGACGTACTGGAAGAAGTGACCATGGGCATCTCCACCATAGACGCAAAATAGAAATACAAATTGAAAAACGCCCTTGTTCCGATTTTCCCGGAGCAAGGGCGTTATTGTTTTGTCACATAAAAAAGACGACAACACTGCCGGGATGCGTCTTCCCGGCAGCATTGCCAAAGCAAAGGAAAATAAAAGAATGTAAGAGAGAGTCTTTATTGTGATGGTGTTTAGCCGTTAATGCCAAACAGCAGATCACCGTAGGTAGGATAAGGCAGATACTCTTTGCCCAGCAGAGCTTCCACCGCGTCGCCGCTCTTGCGCAGCGCTTCCATAGCGGGCAGCACTTTTCCGTGATAAGCAGCGCTGGCCTTCTTCTGGTCTTCGATCTTTTCCGCTTTCACCAGTTCTTTCGACAGGATTTCACCGTCTTTATACATAGCGGCCGCGGCTTCCTGCAGCTTCTTCATGAAAACCACATCCGGTTTCAGCCCCAGCTCTTTTTCACTGATGGCGATAGCGCCCAGATCCTTCAGATACTTCTTGGCTGCCGGCAGCAGGTCCTTGTACAGCATATCCAGCATGGTCAGGGCCTCGATGTTCAGCGTCTTGTTATACAGCTCGTACTGGATCTCGCAACGGGACAGCACTTCCGTCTTGGTAAAGATGCCGTGCTTCACCACCAGGTCCACGTTCTTTTTGCTGACCATGCAGGCCAGGGCTTCCGGCGTGGATTTATTGTTATACAGACCGCGCTTTGCCGCGCCCTTATAGGTCTTTTTCCTTCGACTGAGGATCTCTGCTGTGCACAGTCTGGAGATTCGCTCACGCTCATAATCATAAATGTCATCTGGCAAAACGTAATCCAACATCATGACATCATAGCTGATGCTTTTTTTCCCAACCTCTCGGCAATAGCTCAGCAGGTGGTTTCGAATCACTTTGACAGCATAGGTCGAAAAAGCGGTTTTTCCTTCTCGGTAGGTTGCTGCCGCATGACAAAGGGCAACAGCTCCTTCCTGAAGAAGATCGTCGAGTTCCAAGCCGACAATGTTCTCGTTGTATCCAAAACCGGACAGAATGACCCAGCGCACAAGCGGCAAATGCTGCTCAACCAGGTCCAGACGCTCTGCCGGAACCGGCAGCAGTTCTTTCATAACGGAAACCTCCTTTCCAGAATCATCAGGTTTGCCAAAAATTGATCTCATAGAATAACGACCCGCAGAGGCGTAAAATTCTGTGAACGAATTGTAAATCTTTCGTTTTTACTCAAAAAACGCGGAAAAAGCAATGGAAAACAGAAAACGCCTTCTGTCCATCAAGGGACAGGAGGCGTAAAGGAAAGAGTTTCTTTTAGGATATACCATTGTTCTGCCCGGGCGCAGAGATAGACCTTAATAACTCAAAGGCAGGGATGAATCGCTTTCAATGGGCTCATCGCAGAACTCATCAACAGTATAATTAAACTGTTTACAGGTAACAAAAAAGAGGAAACAGGCAGCCGCTTATGTGAATGAAGCAGCTGCCTTTGACGGTAATACAGTGTCGATTTGCTAGAACGTTTTCAGGAGCTACACCCGTAATTGCCCCTTATCGGGGCTGCTCAATCAAACAGTTTCTGGTGATTATAATGGACTGAAACTTGTTGACAACTTTAAATTGATAAATGCAATTTCAAAATGAATTGATCGTGCTTTCCAATGCATTGGGAAAATGCTTAAAGCTCAATTGTCAGTCGGACGATAACCATGAAATATCTGTTGAGAGATTCGTTCGTTCTTCCGCAGAATTCAAACTGTCGTCTTCCCCCTTCGCGGCGCACATACAAAAATATGCCTCGATTGCCGCGCCAATCGCAGCCGTGCTTGGGTCGTTTCTTCCAGCATCGATTTTGCAACTATGTTTAGTAATCGGCGAGGTGAACAACGTCCGTTTATCTCGGATCGCATTCAAGAACACATTGGTTTTTTCAATACTGTGACCAGTTAGAATCATTCGCTCCGTTCCGCTGAAACAGGAAATCTGGTTGATTAGGAACGCCAAAAAAGGATAGATGTCATTTGAAGTAGAATTATTGATTTGGTTTAGACGCTCCTCTATGGTCAGAAGCTGGTCGCCGTCTTCGGCATATCCTCCGTCAAACAGTTTTGGCGCGTTATAGATGAGGTTGCTAATCTCGCCAGCATAGTTGTCCGTCCCGCGGATCAGCCTTCTGCCCATTACCATGCCGAGACCAACGCCGGAGCCGACATACAGGGAGGCAATGTCTCCAACGTGGCGACCGCAGTTTTTCTGATACAAAAACTGATACTCCGAGACAGCGGTGGCCTTTGCGTTGTTGTCAATCGAGAGAAAAACGTCGTTTGGAAGCTTTTCGTAGTTATTATTACCAATCAAATCTTCAATACCGACATCGACGATACTGCTGATGCGTGGGGCGGATACCCAGCGCTTTTTTGCGTAATTCACCGGACCAGTGACTGCAAAGCCTATGCCCATTAGGGGAAAGCCAGCGTTTCGGCACTGAAGTACTCGGAAAACGAGCTCGCTGATCAAATCTTGCAGCTTCAGAAAGCCGGTTGGTGTTTGACAGGAGAAACAGGTGTCTGAACCATCAGAGGGCGACACTGCATCCACGTTGAGGTCGAATGAAAGCCCGTAGCGTCTCCGAAGCTCGCCAAAGGGAACAGGGTTCAGCATTAAATCACAAATAACCGCACGCAGATGCTCGGTTCCGCAGGAGATGCCGAGAAAATAGCCGACATCAGGACGAATCTGGTAACGCTTTCCAGGTTCGGTTTTCCCTTGGGTGATGATGTCAGCATCCTCCAGCTTTCGCAGTTGGACTTCTACCGTCGGACGCGAAAGCGAAAGTACGCTTCGGAAGGCCTCTGTCGTCTTTTGCTCATCGGAATAAACCCGGATCAAATCCAGTAGGCGGTGTAAATCAACAATCGTTCTCTGCGTCTTATCCATATTAGCAACTCCGCGCCTTTTCCGCCGCTGCATGCGGCTTTTTTGCAAAAAATAACGTAATCATACTAGCACAAGTTTCCCATATTTGCAAGAATTATTTATATAATCTGCAAAAATTAACAGAAATAGAATGTAAAAAACAACAATTCTAACAATGATATTTTTGCAGAATGCTGTTGCTAATTTTTATATTTGATGTATAATGTTAACAAGAAAAATCTAAACAAGGAGAGTGACTGTTATGGATGAGAAGACGGAGGTGGGGTACCCCAACTAATCATTGGTATGTTGCGGACCCGTCCCTCTTATGACTGAACCCAATCTCAGACAAGACATGTGATGAAAAGAGGGACAAGACTGCCTTATGTGCGCTTTGGCAAACGGGCGTTGCTCCCCTTGCTGAGACGGCGCGCATAAGGTTTTTCTGTCCTTCCCGGAAAACAAGTAGGAGGCAGAA
>CAJODT010000050.1:6931-32796 GCA_905233365.1 uncultured Succiniclasticum sp. | reverse complement strand
GCCGCAGAACAAATCCTACATGTGGGTGTACGCTACGGCTAAGCAGGATAAAAAACCGGCGGTGGTGTATGACTACCAGCCATCCCGTTCCGGTGACTGTGCCAAAAAGTTTTTGGGCAAATTCAGCGGCTACCTGCAGACGGATGGATATGCCGCCTACCATAAGGTAGTGAATGCAACCCACTGCGGGTGCTGGGCACATCTTCGCCGGAAGTTTGTGGAAGCGATACAGGTGAAGAACAAAGGCGACACTTCTACCACGGCGGAAACCGGTCTGCAATACTGCAATAAACTATTTGATATAGAAACCGAACTGGCAGATAAATCTGCGGAAGAACGATATACTAAGCGTCTTAAACTGGCAAAACCAGTTTTAGAGGCTTTTTGGGCATGGCTTGATTCGTTGCATGTGCTGCCTAAATCCAAACTGGGTGATGCAGTGACCTATGCAATAAACCAAAAGTCCTATCTGCAGAACTATTTGCTGGACGGACGTTTAGAAATATCCAACAACCGTGCAGAAAATGCTATCCGGCCTTTCACTTTAGGCCGCAAGAACTGGCTATTTGCGATTACGCCAAGAGGCGCAAGCTCCAGTGCCGCCATCTACAGTCTTGTGGAAAGTGCGAAAGCCAACGGGTTGGATGTTTATAAGTATTTCAATTACATCCTTACCCTGATGCCAGGAATGGATTGGCATAACCATCCCGGGCTGTTAGAAAAGCGAAAAGCTGCTGCCCTGGAGCGATAAAGCCAAATTATATTGCGCTGATAAAAAATGAAAAATTGGTTTCTGATGACCGGCTGACCGCCGGTCTTTTTTTTACGCGTCAAGGCAGTATATTATTGTGCGCTTACCGTAAATAATCCTGTGGTCGACTGACCTGCCCCAGTTTTATATACCACGGGGAATTTTAGTATAGCCGCAAAACGTCTATTGATTTATGTGTAACGAAGTGTTATACTCACGTTGAAAAATTGGGTAAAATGTTCCCTATTGAATTGATAACAAAAATGTTTTTAGTCAACATGATAGGGGTGTATCATGAATAAGGTTGTGGATTATTTGAAGCATAAACAAAAAGGACAGGGCATAGTGGAATATGCCCTGTTGCTTGCGTTTGTTGTTGGCATTGCCATGATGCTGAATGGCGCTAACCTTGGCGGCGCGGTAAAGGATACGTTTGACAAGGTGGCAGCGGTTTTGCTTGGTGAAAAAACCTATGCTCAACGGTACAGCGAATGGAAAAACTCCAAGAATGATGCAATTAGAAATGCGGCAGATAATAATGAACGTATCAAAGTTGATCAGGAAGGTTTGTATGAACTCGTTAAAGATTTAATAGGAAAAACTCCGGAGGAGGTTAACACTCTTCTTAAAACTATGAATCCTACTTCGAGCGTAAATTATGTTGGCCCTCAAGGGACGACAAATGAGTCTAGTAAAATACAACCAATTGAGTATTTTGATAATTATGAAGATAATGATTTGGTTATGTTGCAATACAAACAAAGTGGCGCTGCGATAGAACAGATGTCAGGTCAGTCAGTAGATGTTGTTGCTAATAACAATGCTTATCAAACTACTACTACAAACAGGTTCTTTTATTCAGATGATATGCTTGCAGAAGCAGGTGATAATTATAATGATACTAAAAGAACTGTTAAAACTGTGCTTACATATAAAGATGGTGTTGTTGAAAGTGCTCATGTGTGGGCTGAAACGTATAAGGGTAATGACAGAAGAACAGCAGAAGGTCTTAACTTGACAGTTACTTCTTCTGGCTATACAACTACGGACTATCGAGATACATCTCATGGTCAACCACACTTGTAATAGTCATTAGTCATTGCGAGTATGAGCAAAGAAAGTGAATGATATGTTAGCAGCCTTCCAAAAATCAAATAATAAAAAAGGACAGGGCATTGTGGAATATGCCCTGTTACTTGCTTTTATTGTGGGTATTGCCATGATGCTGAATGGTGCTAATCTTGGCGGCGCTGTGAAAGGCGTGTTTGATGATTTGGCGGCAGTGTTGGGTGGAAAAAGTGAAAATAAATATGCGGCAGCTTTTGATAAGTATAGTCGAATGAAATGGGATGATCTTACTAATCCGGAGACCGAAGCTGAGCGCCTTCAAGCAGATATAGATGGCTTACAAAAAATAGCGGACTGGTTTATGGGAAAAACAGAAGATGAAGTTGAAAGTTTATTATCGTCCGCATATGGTGTTAATGGCTGGAATGAAATTAAAAGAGGAAATGATGGCGTAATTCTAAGTTATGGTGATAGGGATCAGTATTATAAGGATTCAGATAGGAATTATGCGCGATATTATTATAGAAATACACCGGTACTTGAGTTGCTAGGGGAAGGTAGCGGTACAGCTCCAAATGGGGCGAATAGTGGTTCGTGGGTCTATACTGGTGAAACAAGGTATTTCTTTTCCGATGAAATGAATTCTCAAACTAATAGTGCGGAAAAACAGGTTAAACTAAATTTAACGTTTGAAAACGGCGTTGTCACTTCCTCCCATGTTTGGGCTGAACAGTATAAGGCAAATCAGCATGCAAATTCTAAGGATATGAGCGCTTTGGATGTTCGTGGCAAAAAATAATATACCATGTGGCAGCGGCAACATTTTGATATGATGGAGCCTGGTGGATTTGGTGACCGTGCTTTGGAATATACCAAGCTATCAGATGTCAATAACATATAATCAGGGCAGTCCGTTCAGATTGAATGGGCTGCCCTGTAGTAGTTATGGTTTTTCCGCAACAATATGGGGAGTGTATAATCCGTCATTTATAAGCTCTGGATAAGGCACGGGAGTGACGCTGAGCGTTAATCCAAGCCGGTTGAGTAGTTTAAGAAGCGTATCAAGACGGGGAGTTGTCTTATTGGACTCAATCCGGGCTACTGATGATTGCGGAATATTACATAAGTTGGCCAGGTCGCGCTGGCTTAAACCAAGTGCAGCACGCTGTCTGATCATGGCAGAGATGATCGCGGCTTCTGCTTCGGCTTCTTCCAGTATTTCTTTTCCGACAGGGTCTGTTTGTTTTACGTGGTCTTTGTATTCGTTCCAGTTCATTGTGGTTGCCCCTTTCTTTTTATGTAGTCTCTTGCTTCGGCTTTTGCTCGGACAATTTCTCTTGGAGGTGTTTTTTGCCTCTTTTTTAGATAATGATGAAGCAGTACATAAATACCATTACAGTAGTAAAAGAAGAAAATCCGATTACTTCCGGGACGTAATTCCCAAATTTCATCTTCAATATGTTTGACAACTTCGACAGGAAGATTAGTACCATTGTTTTGTAGTAACTGAATAAAGCGGGCCACTTGCCCATATTGGATACGTGCGTCCTTAACAGTTGCAGCTTTAGTGCGTAGTTCCTCGAGAAATTCACGTACTTCTGAAAAACCGTCAGTGGTTTCATAAAAATCGATGTTGTACATGCAGACTCCTTTCAAATTGCATTCTAATGATAGCATAAAAGCCATCAGAAGTCAATTATATATAATAAGGGCAGTCCGTTCAAATTGAATGGGCTGCCCTGTGGTGTGTTTGGTGGAATTAGTTTAGCCTGTTTCACCGCCCTTGGTCGTTAAAACGACCAACCTCGTAACGCAAACGCGCATGGATACTGGGTTGGAGTGGCGCCACCTCTTAATATATAAAGGTAAAGTCTTTATTGGAAGCTTTGGCTGTAGAAATGACTGTTTGTCAGTGCATTTCAACTGCCAGAAGAGGCGTAATTTAGAGGTTCCCCCTTGCATTTTCAATCTGTTTCCTGTATAATACAGCCTTGTGGGGAGAAGCTGCATGTCAATGCGGCGCTCTCCCCGCTTTATTTTTTGTATTGCAGGAGGCTAAACGGTTTACATAATGGATGACAAGAATACTCAGGAAGAAAATGCTGCGGAGCAGAATGGGACGGTAAACAACGGGTCGGGAGTTTCCCAAACGGTTTCTGTGTCAAACGCTGCGCCCGCGCGCCAGTTAACATTTCACATTGTGGATTGCGCCATGGGCACGGGCAAGAGTGAAAATTTGTTGGACCGGGCCCGGTTCAATGGCAGTTCTTTTCATATACGTTACCCGGAAGAGGCGGAGCGGTTGCGCCGGAATGGATGGAAGGGTGAGTTTAAGGGCGAGCGTTGCATTATTTTTGTTTCCACGATTAAGGAGCGGGATGAACGGTTCGTGAAGGAGCTGGACATGGCCACGCCGGGTAAGTATCCTTATAACCGCAGCATCCTGGATCTGATCCGCAACGGCAAGAACATTATTACTACGCAGGCCCTGTGGAGCATTTTCAATGAAGAGACCATTGCGGCCTTTAAGGAAAGCGATTATCTTTACACTGCGTTTTTTGATGAGGTGCCGCCTCTTTTCCGGGAGGTGGTTGGCAACGGGCGCAAGCGTGACGACTTTGGGGAGCTCGTTGCCTTCGGCCCGGCGGATGTGAAGCTGATGCAGCAGGAAGAGATGCTGGTGAATGTGAAGGGGCAGCTCCGGTTCAATGCCAAATGTGAGTATAATAAAAGGAATTTGGAGCACAAGGTCTTCGACGCGGTGAAGAACCTGAGTCGCAGCTGCAATTTGTATCCCTATGGCAACAAGGGTGGCAAGTTTACTTCTATTGTAGCGTTTGCACGCAAGGATTTGTTTGACTGTTTTGAGCAGTGCTGGTTCTTTTCCTACCGCACCTGGAACAGCATTTTGCACAAGTATTGCCTGCTGAACGGTATACGCATGGAGTATTATCACATTCAGGAGCTGCGCGCGATGCGGAACCCGGACGGCAGGTATGTGGAGACGTATCCCGAGGGCATCGGACGGCTGGTAATTCTGGATGACGAAAACGTGAATTTTGGCGCCAGCTTGTCCAAGGAGTGGTTTAAGCGGGCCCGGGGCGATGCCAGTGGCGTTATGCTGAAAAGCCTGAAGGGATGTTTCCGCAGTGCTTACAAAATCATGAAACGGCACGGCGTCACCAGCAGTACGTTTATGTTTACCACATTTACGGCATATAAGGAGCTGCTGCAAAGTGATGGGCGGCATTACCCTACGCTGAAACGTTTTCTGCCCTGCAACACCAAGGCCACCAACGACTACAGCAACTGTACCGGCGTGGCGTATCTGTGCAACCGTTTCTTTGATGTGACCTGCTGTAATTTTCTCTCCCAGAAGGCAGAGGAGCTGGGAATTCCGGATCTGAAGTTTGACAACGACAACTACGCTCTCTCCGAGCTGTTGCAGTTCATCTGGCGCAGCAACGTGCGGGTGAAGGAGTCGGACAAGCCTGTGTATGTGTGGGTGCCGGACAAGCGGATGCGCAAGCTGTTGCAGGATTTTCAGCAGCGCGCTCTGGAGAAGAAGGATGAGGTGGAGCGCTATTTGTGGGAAGAGGATATGCGGGACCTGGAGGAGAAACGCAGGCGTTTTGAAGAAAAGAATGGTTTGTGAGGTTGGAAAGTCTTTCGAAGCAAATTGAAATAGTTCAATGCTTAGGGTTCTTTTATTTCAATTTGGAAATAATAATTGAAATAAGAATTGGGCAGTCCGTTCAAACTGAATGGGCTGCCCTGTGGTGTATTTTACGGTTTTTAAGCGTAATGTTTTGGCTTTACTATACTCATAATTCAGCAACTCATGAGTCAGTAATTTACGAGTCTTCTTTTATTGATTCGAGTTGCTTGGATTGATCTCTTTTTACATAAATAACAGCAATTACCTGAACCGTTTTCTGTTCTTCGTCAATCCAAAAATAAATGTAATAATTTTTTACACGGACGCGGTGTACTTGTTGGTCATGCCAGGGTTGTTCAGGCGTTAGGTGCATTCTTCCCGGCATATTCTTCAAAGATTGCATTTTTGTTTTTATTGCAGCAATAGTATGTTTTGCTGCAATTGGGGCAAAAAGTTCATACTCTATATAATTTCGGATATATCTTAAATGCTCTCTGGCCTGACGGGTAATACGGATTTTGTATTCAATCATTTATTCCTCCAGCCCGGCTTCCAGTTCTTCAAAGACTGTATCCATGTCAAAAGAATCATCTGTTTTGGCTTGGGCTAACCCGGTTGCCATCAACTGATTAAACTCGGCAACGCTCATTTCATTGTAAGCGGGAAGCTTGGATGCCGGTATTGTCAAAGGGAAGGGAATGCCTCTGTGAAGAATGATCTGCCGATAGAAAGCGTCAATTGCGACAGATCTTGGAAGTCCTATTTGAGACAGAATTGCTTCAGCCTGTTTTTTGGTATTCGAATCAATTCTTGCATTCACATTCGCTGTTTTAATTGCTGCCATGTTCGTGCACCTCCTTCGTGCATATATTATAACCTGTTGTGCTTCAAAACGCAATACAATTGTTGATTTTTTGGCCTGGAACTGGCCGGGGATTACGACCATGTTGGCCGTGCAGGGTGACCATTTGCAACGCCCAAGATGCTTGGTAACAGGTTCTCTTTTCCGCGCAGTATACCTCCTTTGTTTTACGAGTTAGTAAATTAATCTTGCATTTTTAAACTGTTTCCTGTATAATACAGCCTTGTGGGGAGAAGCTGCACGCCAATGCGGCGCTCTCCCTGCTTTTTTTTGTACTGCAGGAGGCTAAACGGTTTACATAATGAATGACAAAAATACTCAGGAAGAAAATGCTGCAGAGCAGAATTGGAGATACTGTAGAATGTATTGCAAAGCGCTATCCATTATGATAAAATCATAATACATTAGGATAATATTCTATTGTTTGAAACTATTACGGAGGTGAAAATTGAAAATGTCTGAAGAAAAAGGAACAGCAGTGCTAAGCAGTTTTGATAAGTACACTACTTTTTCACATGATGGCGTTACAATTACATTTCGCACCTGTAATGGCTTGGAAAAATATACTAAGATTAATTTGTGGGATGACGGCTACATCGAAGTTATGGCGAAATACAGGCATCAGCCGGAAGAGATTGAAGAGTATATTGACTTGACGCCTATTTTGGAAGGTTTATACATGGACAAGGAAGCGTTTTTGGCACCTATCAAACAAGTGAGGATTCAATATGTCGGATAAAGAATTGCAAAAGATTGCTGATAATGCAAATTTTATAGTGAGCGGTTATGCTTTTACCGAAAGAGAGGATGGTTTTGTCAGTATTTTAAATCTTGATCATCCCGAATGCGCTATGGTTGTTTCTAAAACTGGTGAATTACTTGAGACGAATATGGACGGTATAGAGCAGAAAATCGTTTTGGAACTGTGCAGACGTAATCTGCAGTTTATGGAGGTTTAAAATGCCGAAATACTACAGATTCAGAATTGCCGGCCATTTTTTATATTTTACTGCACAGTGTATTGTTGAGGCTATGCATGTACACGCAAGTGACAAGCATTTGACAGAAGCAAAGTCCGCAAAGTTTTTTGTTAAAGAAGATGGAAGCACCGTTTTGCAGAAGAGAGGCGATTTAAATGATCGCGAAATTGTTATTATTCAGAAGTTTATAAAAGAGAATTATTTGGACATGTACCAGACTTGGAAGAATTTTGGTGGAAGTGGATTCTTTGGGGCATAAAGAAAATTATCAAGTTACATAATTATTGAGGTAAAACAAACCAGGGCAGTCCGTTCTAATGGAATGGATTGCCCTATGGTATTTTTGTTTTGAAAGCTAAATGTATTTATGAATCAAACTTCTTTTTCTTTTTTTCGCACGCACCGTCATGCGGTGCTGTTAATTTTATACTTGCTCATCATTGCCGCGCTCTGGTATCTGCCCGGGGTGTTCCATCCCAAATCGGTGGAGGATGTGCGCCGCTGGGTGATGGGGTATGGCGTGTGGGGTCCTCTGGTGTATGTGTTGCTGTACACGGTGCGGCCCTTGCTTCTGTTTCCCAGTCTGCTGCTGAATGTGGCTGCAGGTATCCTGTTCCCGCCGGCTCTGGGTATTCCCTGTCTGCTGGCCGGAGGGTTGGGCAGTGCGGCGTTGCTGTTTTATATGGCCCGCACAGGCATCGGCAGCGAGTTCCTTGACCTGCACGGAGGCAAATGGGGCGGTCGCATCCACCACTATCTTTCAGATGGTGCCAAAAACTTTCAGCGTATGTTGTGGTTGCGGACGGTACCCTTGTTTCCCTATGATGTGATCAGCCTGGTGGCGGGCTGCACAAAAATGAAATTTGTTACCTTTGCAGCCACAACGTTGCTGGGTATGCTGCCCGGCGCGATAGCCTATAATATTCTGGGAGATGCCCTGGGCGGAAATTCAGGCCTGGCATTTTCTGCTGTTCTGCTGGTGATTGCTTTTGGTATTCCGCTGGTCTTCTGGTATTTTGGCGGGGAGAGGAACAAACTGCGTGAAGAGAAGAGAGAAGGGTTGTAATTTGAATAAAGTAACAGTACAGTTACTATTAAGAAACAAGCTGGAAAGGAAAAACTCTTTTCCGGCTTATTTCGTTTATGATATAATAATTTGCAGAGTAAAGCTTGAGAAAAAATAGTATGCGAAATAGTTATGTGTTGCAGGTTTTAACTGTTAACATGTAAATTACATTAGATTCATTTTCAGTGCAGGAGGCTCAACATGGAAAAGAATGTGGAAACGGAAATAAAGCTGCTGATTGCCAAAAAAGATGTGAAGGCGTTGGTCGCTTCTCCTCTGGTTGCAAAAAAGACAAAGAAGGGCAGCCACAAGACGGTGAAACTGGTCAACATTTATTTTGATACCCGCGACCTGCTGTTGCGTCAGGCCGGCATTGCCTACCGGGTGCGGCAGAACGGGAAGAAGTACGAAGCTACGGTGAAGCTGCGCCGGACCGATGCCGGGGGCCTTTCTGCCCGGCAGGAATTCAGCGTGCCGGTGAAGAATGCCAAGCCGGATCTTTCTGTGTTCGATGACTGCGGCCTGCAGGTGGATTTTGATGCCCTTTTAGGCACGGCTCAGGTTGAAAAACTGTTTACGGTACGGGTGAAGCGGGAGCTTCGCCTGCTGCAGGTTACGAAGGAAACCCTGGTGGAGATGGCTATTGATCAGGGCTTCATCTCTGCCGGCGGCAAGAAGGAAACCATTGACGAGGTGGAGCTGGAGTTGAAGGAAGGTTTCCTGGCGGACCTGTTGGCTTACACGGCTAAGGTTGCGGCAGAGGTGCCGGTGTTCACGGAATCCCGCAGCAAATATGCCCGGGGCCTGGCGTTGCTGGATAAGCTGGAGCCGGAGGGTGCACGTCCCCTGCAGGAGATCAACTGGGACAACGATTACTGTGAAGAATATAAAAAGCAGTTTTACCAGTATGGCACGATTATCATGGAAGAGCAAAATGTGTTTGCAGACTGTGGGAAACTGCAGACGGAAGCGGACCGGATCTTTTTGCCCTATTTTGAGCGGATGCAGGAAGCGTTGTACTGGCTGCAGCCGGTGATGGACGGCAGCGCGGGGATGCAGGCTAATCTGCAGGGAGCGTTGCGTCCCTTATATAAATTACGGGACACCAAGGCACTGCTGAAACGTTGGAAGAGTCTTTACAAACTGGCTGACGGACGTCTGGGAGCAGACAAGGTCACACGTCTTCTGGAGAACCGCATGGAAGACCTTGGGGATGAAATCCAGGTGCAGGTGAACCGAGGCATGTATTCCAGTATTGTCTTTTCTTTGTGGGCGGCCATGGAAAGCGCCGGCTGGAAGGCGGAGGAATACCTGCAGGCCGGGCAGTTGCTGCAGGTGCGTGTGAAGGACATTCTGGAAAAAATAGAAGACGCCATGAACCGGGAGAAGGAAGCTGAGGCAGAGAAGGCAGGCGCCATGCTTGTTGGCAATCTTGCTCCGGAGAAAAAGGGAAAGAAGATCCAACTGAAGGAACCAGGTTATGCAACCGTGACCCGTCTTGGCAAAGAGTTTCATTATTTGGTTACAGCAAATGAAATCAGCAAACTCTCTGACCTGAGCAAGGACAGCAGAAAAAAATTGGAAAAGCTGGGCGAAGCGGTACGCGACTTGTTTGCCGTGAACAGTCTGGGTCAATCCGTTCCGGCAGAGCTGCTGAAAGCCAACACAGTTATCGCCGCGCGGCAGAGCGGTTACCTGCTGGGCGATTTAGCTGCAGAACAGTTGATGACGCGCAAAGCAGTGAATAAAGCTTTTACGAAGTGGATTAAAACTGTTAAATAGCAATCGTGTACGGTGTTGTGAATCCTTGTACGCTTCGTTTTAAATTTTTATAAAAAAACGTAAAAAGCATTTGACTTTTTGACTTTCGTCTAGTATAATAAAATCAGGCCAAAGAAAAGAGTCCTCGCTTGAGGACTCTTTTGATAGCCTTTTATTTTGGGAACGAGTTAGCAGTCGCCGGGCGAGAGTGCTAACAGCTACTTAAAGATTGCAATGCCCAACAGGATCACGGCAATGATTGCCAGCAACGTGATGTTGTACTTGCGCATCTGCTCCAGGTGATGACTGGTGACCGTTTCATTCAGCATGTTGTAGCAACGCTGCAGCACCTGCATCTTCAGCTCGATGTTCTCCTGCCACACGGAAGCCTTCAGCAGCTTCAGGTAGCGGGTGTACACTTTGGCGTAGAAAACATCTTCCGTCACTAACAGCGAGTTGGTGATGTTGCTGGTGAGGCTGCTGACGTCCGCCATGGTCTCCAGCAGTTCGTCGCGGATGCTGCGCAGCACCTCAATATTTTTGAGATTGGCTTTATCGTCAATGACGTTGTAAGTCTTGTCGATGGCGTGGTTCAGGAAGTTGTCGTAATACCGCAACTCCAGATACTGGGCATTGGCAAACTCCAAAAGGTCGGGGATGTCCATGCTGCCGGTTGGGTCGTAGACCACGGCACTGTCCCAGGTAAGGTAGGCCACATCATCCGCGTAGGAAAAACGGTTGGCCAGGGCGGCTTCCCGGGTTTCTTCGTTCACCGGATTGGGTTCCTTCAGCAGGAAGGGCACGATGTCCCAGTCTTCCGGAATGGGATCCTGAAAGTAATAGACCACAAAGTCTTCATCGAAACCGGAAATGTTCTGGTTGGTGCAGGCCGGGCCGATGGTCTCCATGGTGACATCCACAAATTTGCGGAAGTCTTCATCGGGCAGTTCCTCCACCGCCAGCACCAGGTTCAGATACTCTTTATAGGTTATGTCTTCCTCCGGGGGGATGTTGAAGAGGATGCAGATAACACCCAGGTCCTGGATGCGGGCTTTCACTTCAACCAGGTACTCAACGCCGCCGATGTTCATTTCGTGGTAACCCAGCTCTACCAGCACGGGTGGGTCGTGGAAGGTGATGGACTTGGTGGAAATGCGGTCCAGGCGCAGGCGGGATGAAATCTTGTTGCGGCTGTGCCAGATAGCCTGTACCTGGTCAAGGTTGATCTCGTCGGCTACGTCAAAAAGGCGGTAGGCGATGACATTAGTTCTCATGATGTTCCCTCACAAAAGCAAGTATTTACAACAATTAATTATAACATAAAAGTAGAGTTATTTCTCATGTTTATATAAAAAAATTAAAATATATTATAGTCGAAGATTGGAGTGATTGATATGAATGAAAACTACACCGAGGAAGTAAAAGCCA
Source organism: uncultured Succiniclasticum sp. (assembly GCA_905233365.1). Taxonomy (GTDB): domain Bacteria; phylum Bacillota; class Negativicutes; order Acidaminococcales; family Acidaminococcaceae; genus Succiniclasticum. The sequence continues at coordinate 21,222 of CAJODT010000050.1, read as the reverse complement.
TTCAGCAGCAGGCTTTGATGAATTACAACCAGGAAGTGACCAGCGCTCATCTGCTGCTGGCACTGTGCAGTGATGACTTCTTTAAGTTTTTGCTGCAGACTTTTAAAGTAGATGAAAACACTTTTACCAATGAAGCCCGCGCCATCGTCAGCCATATTCCTTCTGTTAAAGGACAGGACCGGCAGCTGCTGATGAGTTCTGACTTTGCCCGGGTCAACGGCATCGTGCTGCACAAGGCAGGGCAGGGTAATGTGACCATAGGCCACCTGGCTTCTGCTCTGGCCAGCGATGGAAGCAATGAAGTTACAGCATTATTCCGGAAGTATGGCATTGACAGCAACAAGATTGAAAAGCTGTATGAGCATTACCTCAACAGCTCTGCCAATGACGAAAGCAAGAAGACTTTGGAAAAGTTTGGCCAGGACCTGACGGCAAGGGCACGGCAGGGTAAGCTGGATCCGGTTATCGGCCGCGACGATGAGATCCGCCGCACCATTGAGATCCTGAGTCGCCGGAAAAAGAACAATCCGGTGCTCATCGGGGAACCGGGTGTAGGTAAGACCGCCATCGTGGAAGGGCTGGCCCGTCGGATTGTGGCCGGGGACGTGCCGGAAAGCTTAAAGAACAAAACTCTGTACGCACTGGACCTGGCTGCTCTGGTAGCAGGGGCCAAGTACCGTGGCGAATTTGAGGAGCGTTTGAAAAAAGTACTGAAGGCCGTGGCAGACAGCGCCGGGCAGATCGTCATGTTCATTGATGAGCTGCACACTGTTGTAGGCGCCGGCGCGGCGGAAGGCTCCATGGACGCCGGCAACATCCTGAAGCCCATGCTGGCCCGGGGCGAGCTGCGTTGCATTGGTGCTACTACGTTGAATGAATACCACAAATATATTGAAAAGGACAGCGCCCTGGAACGGCGCTTCCAGCCTGTTATGGTGAACGAGCCCAGCGTGGAAGATACCATTTCCATTCTGCGCGGCTTGAAAGAAAGCTATGAAAACCATCATGGGGTGCGGATCAAGGACGCATCCCTGGTTGCCGCGGCAGTCATGAGCCACCGCTACATCAACGATCGCTTCCTGCCGGACAAGGCCATCGACCTGGTAGACGAGGCAGCGGCCCGGTTGCGTACGGAGATTGATTCTTCTCCGACTGAGATTGATGAAAGCAAACGTAAGATCTTGCAGCTGGAAATCGAAGAACAGGCTTTAAAGAAAGAAGAAGACCCTGCTTCCGCAGACCGCTTGGTCAAACTGCAGGAACAGCTGGCCAAGCTGCGGGCAGAAAACGCTGCCCTGATCAAGCGCTGGGATGATGAAAAAGCCAGCATCGTCAAGGTACGGGAAGTGAAAAAAGAGATTGGAGCCGTAAAGCAGGAAATGGAAATTGCGGAACGGGACTATGACCTGAACAAGCTTGCGGAACTGAAGTATGGCCGTCTGCCGGAGCTGCAGAAACAGCTGCAGGCACTGGAAAACCAGACTGCCGGTGAGGATGCCCTGCTGAAAGAGGAAGTGGACGAGGACGACATCGCCCGGGTGGTAAGCACCTGGACCGGTATCCCGGTACAGCGGCTGGGCACCGGGGAACGGGAGAAGCTGGTACATCTGGAGCAGACCCTGCATGAACATGTCATTGGCCAGGACGAAGCAGTGAAGGCTGTGGCGGATGCAGTGATCCGCGCCCGCGCGGGCATCAAGGATCCCAACCGTCCTATCGGTTCCTTCATCTTCCTGGGACCTACCGGCGTAGGCAAGACCGAGCTGGCTAAAACTTTGGCAGAAGTGCTCTTTGACGATGTGAAGAACATGATCCGCATCGACATGAGCGAATACATGGAGAAGCACACAGTGTCACGTCTGATTGGCGCGCCTCCTGGTTATGTGGGTTACGACGAGGGCGGCCAGCTGACAGAAGCGGTGCGCCGCCATCCGTACTCTGTCATCCTCTTTGATGAAATTGAAAAGGCCCATCCCGATGTGTTCAATGCATTGCTGCAGGTGCTGGACGATGGCAGGCTGACTGACGGCCAGGGCCGCAGCGTGGATTTCAAGAACACCCTGATCATCATGACCAGCAACATCGGCAGCCAGCGGATCATGGAAGCAGGAAGTTCAATGGACAGCGAAGCGGTACGGCAGTTATTGCTGACCCGGTTCCGTCCGGAGTTCCTGAACCGTGTTGATGACATCGTGACCTTCAAGGCACTGCAGCCCGACCAGATCAAGGACATTGTGAAGCTGATCCTGAAAGAACTGGGCGACAGGGTGAACAAGCAGCTGGAAATCAAGCTGACCTGCACGGATGAGGCGGCAGAACTTCTGGCCAAAGAAGGCTTCGATCCCCAGTTTGGTGCCCGTCCGCTGAAACGCCTGATCGTCCACAGCGTGGAAAATGTACTCTCCAAGAAAATCGTCAACGGCGAAGTCAAAGCCGGAGACAGTGTAGAAATCTATGTAAACAATGGCAACATTGATGTGAAGTAAAAGTTGTTTTAGAAATATTATTGATTTTGCCCCAATATGATTAAGTTTGAGAACTGCTGCGGAAGGGAAATGACAGTTTTTCCTTTCGCACAGTTCTTTTTTGTTATGTGTTAGTGAGAAATCATGGCGCAATGTGTCTTTTTTATGTTATTTTTATGAAATATTAAAATAAGTAGTTTATCGTGAGGGCTCTTTATGATAAAATAAACTGAATACATATACGTAATTGGAATTAGATGGTTAGGAAAAGACAAGAGCAAACTGTAGGAAACGATTGCGTAATTTTATGAGACGAAATGAGCCGTCCGTGGCGAGACTGTCTGAGGGACGCAGTCCCGAGTTTCGAAGCCACAGGCTCATGAGTCAATAAAAAAGCAATCGATGACGTGTTTGCGATGTCTTTTCCGAATCCAAAACAAGTTATTTTAAAAAGATTACAGGGAGGTTATTACTATGGGAAAAATGAAAAAAGTACTGGCAGCAGGCGTAGTTTGCTATGTGGCTTATAAATTAGGACAAAAATATTTGAAAGAAAACAACCTGACGGCAGAGGACATATTTGACTCTGCCAAGAAGAAAGCAGAAGAGTTTGCCAAGCAGGCTGCCGGTGTGGTGCCCACCACAAAAGACGGAGAACCGGAAGGCAAAAAGATCTACACCTTCGGCAAAGAAAAACGCATTGAGATGGTGCACCTGGCAGATGGCGTCACCGGCCTCTATGACAACAAAAAGAATTACCCCGTTGAAAAGCAGGTGAAGACCTACAGCGAGGACGGAGGCAAGCTGTATGTGTACAGCGAAGCGGCAGATTATGTGATTTCTGACGAGCCTTTCTTCATGAATGTGTATGTGAAGGACAAAGCGCAGACAGAAGCCATCGCCATTGCATTGGGCAAGGTGTATGACGCGGAAGAGATTGCAGTGTATAATTACGGCTCCAGCCAGAAATTCGATGCCCAGGGCATGGCTGCGGAAGCAGAAGCAGAAAAAGTAGCGGCAGAGCAGGCAGAAGCCAAAGCAAAAGAAGCAGAGCTGGCAGCGCAGGAAGCAGCAGCGAAAGCAGAAGCCGCGGCAAAAGCTGCTGCGGAAAATGTTGAGGCCGCTGCGGACAAAGCCGAAGAAGTAGTGGAAGAAGCTGCTGAAAAGATTAAAGACAAAGTGGAAGACGTTGCGGAAACTATAGAAACCACAGCAGAAGAAGTAGCAAAAAAAGTTGAAGAGTAAAATTATATGGACTGGAAAAAACAGAAGCAAACGTGTTTGCGATGTTTTTCCTGACAGTAAATAATATTTGTGTATGCTCAGAAACGGAGACAAGATACATATGCTTGGCATAGGCTGCGACCTGGCAGATGTGGAACGAATCGAAAAAGCCATAGCGCGCAAAGGCTTCAAAGAACGAGTCTTTGCCCCGGAAGAAATAGCCTACTGCACCGGCGCCCAGGGCGACAAAGCCCAAAGCTACGCAGCACGCTTCGCTGCCAAAGAAGCTTTCCTGAAAGCCATCGGCACCGGACTTCGCGGTGGCGGACAGCTTACGGAAATTTATGTAGTTAACGATGAACTGGGTAAACCGGAACTACAAGTTACCGGGTACTTTGCTGAGTACATAGAGAAGATTGGTGTAAAAAAGATTCACCTTACACTAAGTCACACTTCATCAACAGCAATGGCGGTTGTAGTGTTAGAGTAATACGTGTACAGGAGGTCACCCCATGCAGATTTTACTTGCAGAAGAAATGCGTGCACTGGACCGCGCTGCAGAAGAAGAAATCGGTATTCCCGGCCTTGTGCTGATGGAAAACGCAGGCCGCGCTGTGGCAGACGCGGCAGAAAAACTGCTGGGTTCCTGCTGTCATAAAAAAGTACTCATCTTTGCCGGAAAAGGCAACAACGGCGGCGACGGCAGCGGCGCAGGACGCTGGCTCCACAACCGGGACGCGGAAGTGACCCTGGTCCTGGCCTGTACGGCAGAAGAACTTTCCGGCAGCGCTGCGGATGAGCTGCAGTATTATATTGCCTGTGGCGCTACCGTGCTGGGGGTTACCGACGCAGACGACAACCTGCGCTTTGCGGAAATAGAAAACCTGGCTCTCCAGGCGGATCTCCTCATCGACGCCCTGATGGGCACAGGCTTTTCCGGAAAGATGCGTCCCCTGTTTATCCGTCTGTGCGGGTGTATCAACAGAGTAAAAGAAAAAAATCCTGCCTGCAAAGTGCTGGCAGTGGATATTCCCACCGGTGTCAACGCGGATACGGGAGAAGTTGACGGCAGTGCAGTACGGGCCGACACAACAGTGACCATGGCCTTGCCCAAGCTGGGCCTGTATCTCTATCCCGGAGCGGAACATACAGGAGCTGTTCAGGTGGCAGATATCGGCATGCCTGCATCTTTGCTGAAAGAAGCAGCCGGTAACCGTATCCTGCTCACAAAGGAACTGGTCAAAGCCCTGCTGCCGGACCGTCCGAAAAATGCACACAAAGGCAGTGCGGGACGTGTGATGGTAGTTGCCGGTTCCTGCGGTTACGTGGGGGCTGCGGCCCTGAGCAGCTTTGCGGCGGTAAAAGGCGGGGCCGGTCTGGTGACGCTGCTGACGCCGGAAAACACCAGAGAAATATTAGCAATTAAGCTTACGGAAGTGATGGTGAAAGGTCTGCCTGTGTCTAATGACCGGCTGGTGATGGAAGAGGCGATGGAAGTCGTGTCCGAAGCACTGGAAAAGGCTGATGTGCTGGCCATCGGCCCGGGCTTTGGCGTGTCGGAAGAGACCGGCAGCCTGATTCGGGAGATACTGGTCACCACGGCGGTCCCCTGTGTCATCGACGCAGACGCCATTACGGCGCTGAAAGACCATACGGAGCTGCTGTCCCACATGCTGGCGGAAAAAGTGCTGACGCCCCACCCGGGGGAGATGGCCCGCATAACCGGCATACGCATTTCGGAAATTGAAAAGAACCGGGTGGAAGTGGCCCGTCTCTATGCGGAAAAGTGGCAGGCTGTCATTGTGCTTAAGGGTGTGCCTACGGTGATTGCATTGCCGGACGGAACTGTGTATCTGAACACCACCGGAACACCAGCCATGGCTACCGGCGGCAGCGGAGATGTGCTGACAGGACTGATTGCCGCCCTGATCGGGCAGGGGCTGACAGTGGCTGACGCGGCAGTGTCCGGCGTTTACCTCCACGGCCTGGCAGGGGAACTGGCGGCAAAGGGCAGTGTGGGCCTGGCGGCATCAGAATTTTTGGTAATGATTCCTGAAGCTCGTAATCAGGTTAAAGATTAAATGACGTTTTTGCGAAGTCTTTTTCTGTACCTTTATTATTTGAAATTAGAAAATAGTTTACATATTATATTATTTTATGCTAAAATAAATTGTTATAGCATTTGATACGTATTTGGAGTTAACGCAAGGAGGTACCGGTTTGCGTAGACGATTTTTTGCGTTTCTGGTCTGGACCATCTGCCTGCTGGCAACCTGTACTGCTTCCGCGGCAGCTACGGTTACTGATGTAAACTGGGGCGTGGATAAATTCAACGTGCTCCGTATGGTAGTGGACCTGTCGGAAAACACGCGCTATACGGTTGATATTGTCAACGAGAAAGAGCTTCAGATCAAAGTCACAGGCGGACTGGCCCCCAAGGTGATACGCCGCGGGACTATCAAAAGCGACCTGGCCAAGAGTTTCAGTGTGGACAGGGATCAGACGAATGTCATTATCCGCGTGCCCATGACAAAAAAGGTAGAGCGTTCGGACCTGAAGAGCTTTATCCTGAAAAAGGATGCTTCTACAGGAAGACCGCCCCGCCTTGTGGTAGATGTTTCCGCTAACAAGGTGAAGAACGCATCCATGAAGTATGGGGCAACTTCTGTGCGCCGTCCTGTGATCCGGCCGTCCCAGGGTCCTTCGACCCCAGTAGGCAACCGGGTCAACTTTGCTACTACCGGCGGATTGAAAGGCAAACGTGTTACCATCGATCCGGGTCACGGCGGTTCGGATCCCGGCGCCATCGGTCCAAAGGGCAACAAGGAAAAAACCTCCACGCTGCTGATCGCCAATTACCTGAAGTCCTATCTCACATCGGCGGGCGCGCTGGTGTCCATGACCCGTACCACGGATACAGATGTGTATGGGAGATTTGCTTCTGCAAAGAACGAGCTGCAGGCCCGGGTGGATGTGAGCACCCGCAACCGTGCGGATGCTTTTGTCAGCATCCATCACAATGCCAACAACAATCGCAGCATCGGTGGTATTGCTACGTACTATTATCCGAAATCCGGTTATGACTATAAACTTGGCAGCGCGATCCAGAAAAAGATGGCTGCTGCGTCCAAGCTTCGGAATATGGGAACCCAGCAGGCCAACTTCTATGTTATCAAACGTTCTTACATGCCTGCGGTCCTGCTGGAGGTTGGCTTCCTCAGTAATTACAGGGAAGAGCAGCTGATCAGCAGCGCATGGTTCCAGAAGACCATTGCCAAAGCAGTGTTTGACGGATTAAAAGAGTATTTTGGCGGTTGAGGACGGGAGGCGCGTAACAATGTTGAGAAAAATAAGCTTGTTGCTGATGCTGGTCCTGCTGCTGACAGTGACGGGATGTGAACCTACAGAAAAACTGACGGGGAAACAGGGTGAAGTGAAAGATGTGACGGGGCAGAAGAATCCTGTTACGACTGTTGTGAAAGACCCGAACCCCCTGACCAAAGAATTTGTGGTGTACCGCGTGCAGAAGAACGGGGAGGAGATCCTGATCCCGGAGAAGGTACGTTATGCTGCCGGGAAAAAAACAAGAGAAGAGGCGGCGCTGGATGCCCTGATCCATACCGACCCGGTCTCCAAACAGCTGACCAACCTGTTCCCGCCGGGGACGGATGTGCACAGCGTAAAGGTGCAGGGGGATACGGCTACGGTTGATTTCAACCAGAATTTTGCGTCCCGGGGGCAGGGCTCTTATACGGAACGGATGATGGTGAATGCCGTGGTTTGCACATTGACGGAGTTTCCTGAAATTAAAAAAGTCAAGTTTCTGGTGGACGGCAAGGAAATCGATACCATCAGCGGGCATATGGATCTGCTGGACCCTCTGACACGGAATCCGGACGTGCTGAAAAAGCCGGAAAAGAAAAAAGAAGAGAAAAAGTAAGGAGAAGAAAGTTTTATGGATACTCACTCGCGTAAAAAGCAACATCAGACTGAAGCGACTTCTGACAATGCAGGGCCTGTGCCCGAAACCCGGCCGGATCTGACCGGCATAGTGTGGCAGAAGGAGTTGGGGACACGTATTCCCCGGTTTTTTCTGGCTGATGAGAACGCGACAGAGCATTTTGGCAGGCTGCTGGGAACGCTGGCGGCTGATGGCGACGTGTATTGCCTCAGCGGCGATCTGGGCGCCGGCAAGACCTTGATGAGCAAAGGAATCTGCAGGTCACTGGGTGTGGAGGAAGAGGATGTGGTAAGCCCCACCTTTGCCCTGATGAATATTTACAGTGGCAGGATTCTGGAAGTGCGGCATTTTGATCTGTACAGGCTGGATTCCCCGGAAGAGCTGACAGACATAGGCTTTTATGAATATGTTGGCGGTGAAGGGGTTTCTTTGATTGAATGGGGTGATTTGTTCCAGTCGGAGCTGCCCCCGGAATATTTGCAGGTGAATCTGACGGTTGTGCCGGAGGGGCGCGTGGTGGAGCTGATCCCCTTTGGCCTCCGGTACGAAGCCATAAGCAAGGAAGTGTTGCGGTATGTTAACGCTGGCGCTTGATACGGCGACGGGCGTATGTACGGTGGGACTGGTACGGGACGGGCATGTGCTGGCGGAATATGACATTTGCGTTGGCCTGACCCATTCGGAAGGGTTGATGCCCCAGCTGGACCAGATGTTTGCCCGTACAGGAATAAAAAAAGAAGAAATTGACCGGATTGCTGTCAGTATAGGGCCGGGTTCCTTTACGGGCCTGCGCATCGGGCTGGCGGCGGCGGAAGCGATGGCCTATGCCTGGCAGTGTGGAATCTGCGGAGTCAATACACTGGAGGCTATGGCCTATAATATTCCTGTGGGCGGAACAGTGCTGGCCCCGGTGCTGGATGCCCAGAAAGGGAATTATTATACTGCGTTTTATGAATGGGTCAGTGGGGAACTGAAAGAAGTGCAGCCTGTGGAGATGGCGGACGGGGAAACGTTGCTGCGGCAGTTGCAGGACTGCGGCAAACCGGTGCTGCTAATGGGGGAATGTGAAAAGTTGCTGAAGCATCCACTGCCGGGCAGTGTTTTGGTTGCCCCGGAACAGGTGCGGCTGCCCAAAGCTTCTTCCGTGGCGCTGGCAGCAGAAGGGGAGAAAGTACTGACCGGGGAAGGCGTATTTTCGTTGCGTCCTTATTACATCCGGAAATCGGAAGCAGAGGAATTATGGGAGAAGAGGCATCCGCAAGAATGATTTCCTTTCGTCTGTGTGAGGAAAAGGATTTGCCGTTTGTCATGGAACTGGACAGGGAAGCTTTCTTTGATCCCTGGAGCCGGGACACATGGCAGGGGGAACTCCAGAATAAAATTGCTGTCTGGCTCGTAGAAGAACTGAATAATCAGGTTGTCGGTTATGCCGGTATCTGGGTCGTGGCAGTCGAAGCGCAGGTCATGCGGGTGGCAGTGAAAGAAGAGTTGCGCAATCAGGGCTTAGGTCTTGTGCTGACCCGGGCGCTGATTCAAAAAGCCTGGGACGCCGGGGCGGAAGCGGTTACGCTGGAAGTACGGGAAAGTAATGTTGCGGCACAGAAGGTGTATGAACGCTGCGGTTTCGTGTCTGAAGGTGTGCGGCCCAACTATTATGAAGACACTCATGAGGGTGCTGTTATTATGTGGCTGTACCGGAAACAGTAAAATGCAGACGAATGCAGTGTTTTTTTAAAGTCAACAACTATATAAAGTTTTTGTTGTCTCATAAAAAGGAATAGTATGGAACCAAAAGACATTTATATTTTAGGAATTGAAAGCAGCTGTGATGAAACGGCTGCTTCTGTAGTTAAAAACGGACGGGACGTGCTGAGCAACATCATTTCCTCCCAGATTGCGATCCACCGGAAATATGGCGGCGTGGTGCCGGAGATTGCGTCACGCAAACATATTGAGCACATTATGCCAGTCATTGACGCGGCGCTGGAAGAGGCTCACATTACCCTGGAGCAGGTCGACGGGGTGGCGGTGACCTATGGTCCCGGCCTGGTGGGGGCGCTGCTGGTTGGTTTATCTGCAGCAAAAGCATTGGCCTGGGCAACGGGGAAGCCATTGTTGGGCGTCAACCATCTGGAAGGTCATGTGTTTGCCAACTTTATTAATGATAAAAATTTAGAGCCGCCCTTTCTGGCGCTGGTGGTGTCTGGCGGCCACACGGCACTGTTGAAGGTGACGGGCTACAACCGCTTTGAGATGCTGGGACAGACCCGGGACGATGCGGCAGGGGAAGCCTTTGATAAGGTTGCAAGAGTGATGGGATTGCCTTATCCCGGCGGGCCGGAGATCGAAAAGCTGGCGCTGGAGGGAAATCCAAAGGCTATTGATTTTCCCCGTGCCATGCTGGACGATCCCTTCCAGTTCAGCTTCAGCGGCATGAAATCCGCAGTCATCAATTACCTGCACAATGAAGAGCAGGCCCGGCGTCCGGTGAACCGGGCCGATGTGGCTGCCTCTTTTCAGGAAGCGGTGACGGATGTGCTGGTTCAGAAGAGTGTGCTGGCCATCAAGGCTACAGGGTTGAAGGAAATCGTGCTGGCCGGCGGTGTTTCGGCCAATAAAACGCTGCAGCGCAAACTGGCGGCGGCGGCCAAAAAAGCAGGAGCCCGGCTGGTGCATCCCACCAAGATCCTGTGTACCGACAATGCGGTGATGATTGCCTGCCGGGGGTATTATATGTATCAGGCAGGGGTTATCAGTCCCTGGGACCTGAATGCGGTTCCGGCGCTGAAGCTTGGGTAATTTACTTTTTGCCACTTCTTAACGGTTAGTGGAAAAGGCGTACGCTGCGTCAATGAAGGTATGGGTTGTGTTGTAAACGTTGGGAACATTGCGAAAAGTTAGGGTGGAATCAGACAAGGTCAAGGTCAAAAAGTCAAAAATTAAAAACTGAAAAAATGCGATTTTTGCAAAATCACAGGTAAAAATGTAAAAAATACCTGTGATTTTTTCATTTTCAGTAAGATTTTTGCAAAAATCAGGTCCGTTTTTCAAAAAAACTATGAAAAAAATGTAAAATCTGCAAAGTTTGTCATTTTGACTATTGCATTTTTTTAATATTTGGTTATAATGATAATTGAACGTTGGCACTCAAATATTTTGAGTGCTAAAAGCTTCAAAGATTTTAATTAAAACTCTCACAGAGATTCTGCAAATTAGAAAGGGGACATTGTAATGTTAAGACCATTAGGCGCAAATGTAGTTGTAAAAGCAGACGCAGTGGAAGAAAAGACCAAAAGCGGCATTTTCATTCCGGATACGGCTTCCAAGGAAAAGCCCATGCAGGGTGTTGTACTGGCAGTTGGTAACGGGGCCGTCGTTGACGGCAAACGTTTTCCCATTGATGTAAAAGTGGGGGACTCTGTAATCTTCGCAAAATACTGCGGCACACAGGTGAAGTATGAAGGCGAAGAGCTGCTGATCCTGGCAGAGCGTGACATCCTGGCCGTAGTGGAACCGGACAAAAAGAAAAAATAATTTTGTCTGAGCAAGGCTGCAAAATTTTGCAATGAAGCTGCGGATTTCGTGACGCAGCAAAAATGAGTACGAAATAATTTAACAAAAAGGAGATAATCAATATGGCAAAACAGATTCTGTTTAACGAAGAAGCCCGCCGCAGTCTGGAACGCGGCGTTGACGCATTGGCTGATGCGGTAAAAGTTACCCTGGGACCCAAAGGCCGCAATGTGGTGCTGGAAAAGAAATTCGGTTCTCCCTCCATCATCAATGACGGCGTGACCATCGCCCGGGACATTGAACTGGAAGACCCCTTTGAAAATATGGGCGCCCAGCTGGTGAAGGAAGTTGCTACCAAGACCAACGACGTGGCCGGTGACGGCACCACCACCGCCACCCTGCTGGCCCAGGCCATGGTTCGGGAAGGCATGAAGAACGTAGTGGCCGGCGCTAACCCCATGATCCTGAAAAAAGGTATCAAGACGGCTGTTGACGCAGTGGTAGAAGCGTTGCACAAATCCTCCAAGAAGGTTGTGACCAAAGCCGCCAAAGCCCAGGTTGCTTCCATCTCTGCAGGGGATGAAGAAATCGGCGGCCTGATCGCGGACGCCATGGAGAAGGTTGGCGATGACGGCGTCATCACCGTGGAAGAATCCAAGACCATGGAAACCCACCTGGAAACAGTGGAAGGCATGCAGTTCGACCGCGGCTACATTTCCCCCTACATGGCTACCGACGCGGAAAAGATGGAAGCGGTTATGAGCAATCCGCTGGTATTCATCACCGACCGCAAGATCAACATGATTCAGGACATCATGCCCGTACTGGAAAAAGTGGTACAGGCCGGCCGCGAACTGCTGATCATTGCAGAAGACGTAGAAGGCGAAGCCCTGGCAACGTTAGTTGTTAATAAACTGCGCGGCACCTTTAAGGCTGTTGCAGTAAAAGCTCCCGGCTTCGGCGACCGCCGCAAAGCCATGCTGCAGGATATCGCCATCCTCACCGGTGCAACAGTCATCAGTGAAGAAATGGGCCGCAAGCTGGACAGCGCTTCCATGGAAGACCTGGGCAGTGCAGGCCAGGTTCGCGTAAGCAAAGAGCTGACCACCATCGTGGACGGCGGCGGCAAGAAAGCGGAGATCAAAGCCCGCGTGGAACAGATCAAAGCTCAGATTCCGGAAACCACTTCTCAGTTTGATAAGGAAAAACTGCAGGAACGTCTGGCCAAGCTGGCTGGCGGTGTTGCCGTAATCAAAGTTGGCGCGGCTACCGAAGTGGAATTGAAAGAAAAGAAGCTGCGCATCGAAGACGCCCTGAATGCTACCCGCGCTGCTGTTGCGGAAGGCATCGTGCCCGGCGGCGGCGTTGCCCTGTTGGAAGCCCAGACCGTTCTGGACAAAGTAAAAGCTGTCGGCGATGAAAAGACCGGCGTGATGATCGTCCGCCGTGCCATTGAAGAACCGGTCCGCCAGATTGCCCACAATGCAGGTCTGGAAGGCGCCGTTATCGTTGACAAGATCCGTCATTCCAAGAAAGGCGTTGGCTTTGACGCCCTGAATGAAAAATATGTTGACATGATCGAAGCCGGTATTGTGGATCCTACCAAGGTTACCCGCAGCGCGCTGCAGAACGCGGCCTCCATCGCATCGATGGTACTCACCACCGAAACCCTGGTTGCTGACAAACCGGAACCGAAACCGGCGATGCCCCCCATGCCTCCCGGAGGTATGCCCGGCATGATGTAATGTAATGCTAAAGGAACGTTTCCTTAAATGAAACGTTTCTCTTGCAGATGCAGAAAAACCATTTAGGCGTCCGAGAATTCGAAAGAATATAAAAAAAGACAGGCTGCAGAAAATTTGCAGTCTGTCATTTTTTGTTATGAAATATTTGTGAACCAGCACAGGCAAGATTTAAAAAAGTTGCCTCTCTGAAGATTGAATCAGTAATTATTTTCCTGATTATCAAAGTATGCACATAAGCGGGAACGGTTCTTTACATTGTACTTATGATATAGCTTGGCCAGTGCCTTCTTAATGGTAATTTCTGCCAGTCCGAATTCAGCGGCAATATCCCGAATCTGTATCCCGTTGCGGAGCATTCGCACTAGCTTCTTTTCCCGGTCTGTCAATCCGTCATACAAATGGAGATTTCTGCGGGTTCTGTTTGCCTGCTGGATTGCCAGCATTTCTTCGGGTGAAATCTTTTTGGTAGCCAGGGAGTTATGTATGTGTATCAGTTCCCATTCATTATGGTCGGGCTTCGCATCCTTGCAACGACGGAATAAAAATGTTTCGTGCAGGCATTCCTGTTCGCTTTCCCTTCCTTCTTCCGTAACCTGCAGGTCGCAGATAACTTCGCATAACCAGTGATCCCAGCCGATACGTTTTGTCAGGTGTTTTTCCTGTATCACATAACAGGCGGGCAGGTTGTTATAGGCTTTGGTAAGAAAATACTCAACTTTCTTTTTGCCCTCTGCCTGCATATTTTTACCCATACCCATATAGTAGACATCCGGAGCGAGCAAAGAAAAAAGGTAATCTAGCTTGTGCTCTACGAAAAAGGAACGGATAAGTTTTTTGGAAATAAATTTTATCTGGTTTTCTGAGGTTCCTCTCATTCTGTTTCATCCCCCTAAAATAATAAAAAAAATAATCACAATAAATATACTTATGTATAACTATTTTATCGGAAATCCTCTTTAAAGTCAATTGCTTTTTGACAATTATATGTACTTTAGGAAACTTATATGTACATGAGGAAATGCTGATTATTGTATTGCCAAAACAGGTTTTTTTGTGGTATATTTTTCTTGTTTGAAAACGCAGTTGGAATGTTTTCAGGATTGCAATGCATATTATATAAAAAGAGGATAGATTGCAATCAGTTTGTGTGGAATTAATTATTGCTTTGCTTTGTTTTGTTTTGCATGAGGAGGCTTATTTAAAATGAAAGAAAACCATGAATTGGTACTGGTCATCGACTTCGGCGCCCAATACGCCCAGCTGATCGCAAGGCGGGTGCGGGAGTGCAGCGTGTACTGTGAAATTGTTCCCTACAGCTGCCCTTTGGAAAAAATTAAGGAGATGCAGCCTGCAGCTATCATTTTGTCCGGAGGGCCGGCCAGC
>CAJODT010000050.1:0-6796 GCA_905233365.1 uncultured Succiniclasticum sp. | reverse complement strand
GGAATACGGAAAAACGGTAATTGAACTGGAGACGGATGCGCCTCTGTTCAACAATCTGATAGGAAGTAACATCTGCTGGATGAGCCACACGGATTTTGTGGCGGAACCTCCGGCAGGTTTTGATGTGCTGGCCGTGACCGGCGACTGCCCTGTGGCAGCAGTGGGCAATGCGGAGCACAAATTCTATGGTGTTCAGTTCCATCCGGAAGTGGAACACACACCCTTTGGCAAACGGATGATCTACAATTTCCTCTTTGACGTTTGCCATTTGAAAGGTGACTGGTCCATGAAGTCCTTTGTGGAACGGAAAGTAGCGGAGATCAAAGCAAAGGTGGGGGATAAAAAAGTACTCTGCGCTCTCAGCGGCGGCGTGGATTCTTCCGTGGCCGCGGTGCTGGTGCATAAAGCTGTGGGAAAACAGCTCACCTGCATTTTTGTGGACCACGGTCTATTGCGCAAAGATGAAGGGGATCAGGTTGAAAACGTTTTTAAAGATACCTTTGATATGAATTTCATCCGGGTCAACGCAGCAGAACGTTTCTTAAGCAAACTGAAAGGCGTCACCGAGCCGGAGCAGAAACGCAAGATCATTGGGGCGGAGTTCATCCACGTGTTTGATGAAGAATCGCAAAAGCTGGGCAAAGTAGATTTTCTGGTGCAGGGTACCATCTACCCCGATGTGGTGGAAAGCGGCGGCACAGGTACCAGCGCTACCATCAAGAGCCATCACAACGTGGGCGGCCTGCCGGAAGACATGGATCTGCAGCTCATTGAGCCGCTGCGTGAATTGTTTAAGGATGAAGTTCGGGCCGTGGGTACGGAGTTGGGCATTCCCGAAGCTCTGGTGTGGAGACAGCCTTTTCCGGGACCGGGCCTGGCCATCCGTGTGTTAGGCGAGGTGACAGAAGAGAAGTTGAAGATCACAAGAGAGGCGGACGCGATTTTCAGAGAGGAAATAGCTAACGCTAAACTGGACCGTACCATCTGGCAGTATTTTGCCTGTCTGCCCAACATTCACAGTGTAGGCGTCATGGGAGACGGACGCACCTACAGCTACACGGTGGCATTGCGGGCGGTGCTGTCCACCGACGGCATGACCAGCGACTGGGCCCACATTCCCTACAGTGTGCTGGACACCATCTCCCGTCGCATCGTCAACGAGGTGCAGGGTGTCAATCGCATTGTGTACGATATCACAAGCAAGCCCCCGGCCACAATCGAGTGGGAATGACGTTTTTTGACAGAACAAAATTAGAAACAAAATCCCCGGAATCAGCGTAAAATAATTGACACTGATTTCCGGGGATTAGTGTTTTTACATACTAAACAAACCTGCACACATGGTCTACGGCAATATCGGAGAAGCCGAAAGCTTCTGCTTTGGTCATTTTGCCGTTACAGATGTCATGAATGGCTCCTACCATCTCGCGCCCCATTTCCTGATAGGTCTTTTCACCCCGGACGATGGCGCTCAGATCAATGTCCATGTTGTCTTCCATCTTCTGGTAGGTGCGCCCGTTGGCCGTAACCTTTAACACCGGTACGATAGCGTTGCCGGTAGGCGTGCCGCGGCCTGTGGTGAAAATGATAGCCTGGCAGCCGGCGGCGGCCATACTCGTAACAGAAGAAATGTCGTAGCCTGCCGTGTCCATCACTAAGGCGCCGCGTTTTGTGGGCGGAACAGCCTGTTCCAGTACTTCCACTACGGGGCGGGTGCCTCCTTTGCGGATGCAGCCCAGGCTCTTCTCATCCAAAGTGGACAGGCCGCCTGCCTTGTTGCCCGGCGTGGGCTGGCCCGCGCGGCAGTCCTGGCCTGCTGCTGTCAGGTGTTCTTCGTAGGCACGGCAGACCTCGATGATCTGGTCATGGATCTCTTTGTTGGCACCACGTTTGGCCAGCACGTGCTCGCCGCCGATCCATTCAATGGATTCACTCATCATGGTGGTGGCGCCCATGTCTACCAGAATGTCGCTGAGTTCACCCACGGCCGGATTGCTGGCGATGCCTGACGTTGCATCGGAGCCGCCGCATTCAATGCCCATGAGGAATTCCGAAATGTCAAACAGCTCTTTCTGCTGCATGGCGGCCTCGGCAGCCATATCCCGGGCGGCCCGCACTGCTTTTTCAATGGTTTTCAGGGTTCCGCCTTCATCCTGGATGCCGAAAGAGACCACAGGTTTGGAGGTCATGGCCTGAATCTTTTCACGGAGTTTGTAGTGGGGAACCGTTTCGCAACCCAAACCGATGATCACAACACCGTACACGTTGGGATTGCAGGCAAACCCCGTTAAGATTTTCTGACTCATCTCGGTGTTGGCCGCCACATCGGAACAGCCTGTGTTGAATACGATGTTGACAGCTCCACGTACCTGGGACGCCACGATGCGGGAGCTTTCGCTGCCGCAGGCGCAACCGGGAAGGATCAGCACATGGTTGCGGATGCCGGGACGTCCTTCCGCGCGGCGGTAGCCCCAGAACTTGAATCCTTTCAGATCCGGCGCACCGGCCGATTGCTTTGCGCACATCTGAAAACCAGCAGGGGCCAGCTCACTGTCGTAGTCACGGGGCACGCTGAACAGGTTGCGGTCCGACACCCAGCCGCCTGCCATGATGTTTTCGGAGACGGTGCCCAGGCTTTCCCCGTATTTGATGACGTGGCCGCCATTGGGGATATCCGTCAGTGCTACCTTATGGCAGTAGGGGATATTCTCTTTCGTGACAATGGAGCAGATTTCGTCTCCCTTCCGGTAAACGACCTGTTCACCCGCCGACACTTCGGTAATGCAGGTGACAACGTTATCCGTGGTGTCCATCATGAGGGCATTGATTTTCATGGTGCGATCCTCCTTTTAAAAAATAAATCGATTTTTTCCGTTGTTTACTATAAATACAATAGCATAGTTTTATTGTGAAATCAAATTTGAGATGTTATAATCTACTTATAAGTGTGACGTTCCCGGGTAAGGGGGACATGGATCAGGCTCAGGCTATCTGCTCATTGTCATCATTGGGAACTACAAATTTTTCGTGGAGGTTGGTCATGGAAACACTGAAAAGCATCGTGCTTATGATTGACGCGGACAATACGCAGCTGTCTAAAATTGAAAATGTCATTCAGGAAGTGTCCACCTACGGGCGCATTGTGGTAAAACGAGCCTACGGCAATTGGAAGAAGGAAGCCTTAAAGAATTGGGAGAACGAACTGAAACGGCTGGCCATCAAAGCAGAGCAGCAGTTTGATTATGTTTCCGGCAAAAACGCCACTGACATTGCCCTAGTCATTGACGCCATCAATTTGCTGCACAAAGGAATTTACGATGCGTTTGTGATCGTGGCCAGCGACAGCGATTACACTCCTCTGGCCATCAGTCTGCATGAGTCCGGTGTGTACGTAATCGGCATCGGCGAAAACAAAACGCCAAAATCTTTCCGTAACAGCTGTGATGAATTTATCTTTTTGGAAAATATCGGTGTGGAAAAAGAAGCTGTTGTAGAAGAAGAACATGCAGCTCACGAAAACGGAACAGGCGCTGCCAAAGCTAAAGTGAAAAAGCAGGAAAATATTAATGAAATTCATAACCTGCTCCGCATTGCTTTTGATAAATTCCAGATCAATGATGATGATACGGACAACTTTGTCAACATTGCTTCCGCAGGACAGTTCATCCGGAGGGCAAAACCGGACTTTGATGTGCGCAACTTCGGATTTGAAAAATTATCCAAGCTGATTGAAGCCTTCCCCGAAAAATATGAGCTGAAGAATTACGAATTTAACGGCAAGAAACTAATTGGGTACAAATGCAAGAAGGGCAAGGGAAGAGGGAAGAAGAAGTAAAATTATATAAAGTTTACTAACTAACATATTATTGTGAATATTGTGAAGTAAAGGATCATTTAGTTATGAATAAAATCCGCATTACTGTAATGAAAAAAGTATGCCACAAAGATTTGATGGCGCAATATGAAAACCCGATTGAACACGCCTGCGATATAGAAGAAGGGCACGTGTTCATTGCTAACGGCTGGCAACGACCAGAGGGACTGTGTGAAAGTGCATGGGAGACCATGTCACCCTTTGTGATGGCGTTGGCCCATGGGGCAGAAAACTTCTATGATGGTTGGATGAAGAATCCGAAGTCTGCAATGATTTCCTGCAACGATGGTTTCCGTCCGGTTAGTTTTTTGCTTGAGACTTTAGACGAAGAAGCAGAATAGGGATAAAATACCGCTATGAAACTTACAGTCCTTGTGGATAACAATACTTATATTGATCAGTATTACCTGGGAGAACCAGCCCTCAGCTTTTATATAGAGGACGGGGCGGAGAGGATCCTTTTTGACACAGGCTATTCTGACGCTTTTATCAAAAATGCGGAGCAGGTGAGCATTGACCTTGGGGCGTTGACTTATATTGTGTTGTCCCACGGGCACAACGATCATACCCGGGGACTGCCCTTTTTGTGGGAGCGGTACAATCTTAAAGATGTTAAACTGGTTGCGCATCCGGGCGTGTATTCGCCAAAACAGTATATGGGTCTGGATGTAGGAGCGCCATTTACAAAACAGGACTGTCTTGCCCACGGACTGCAGGTGATTGATGGCAACGGTCCGATTAAACTGACGGAACGCCTGACGTTTCTTGGTGAGATTCCAAGAGTAACAGACTTTGAATCAATAGAGCCAATCGGTTCATTAGGAGAAATGGGACCTGATGATTTTGTGTTGGACGATTCTGCGCTTTCATATGAAGGAAAAGAAGGCATATTCATTGTTACGGGTTGCTCTCACAGCGGCATTTGTAATATTGTGTTGAAGGCATTGAAGTTGAATGAGAAAAAATCAGTTACCGGAATCATCGGAGGCTTCCATTTGCCGGAGAAAAATCAGCAGTTAGAGGAAACGATTCACTTTCTCGCGCAAAACACAAAAGGAACGCTGTATCCCTGCCACTGTGTTTCCCTTGCGGCAAAGTTTGAGATGATGAAAATGCTTCCCGTTGCGGAAGTGGGCGTAGGGTTGCAGCTGGAAGTGGAGTAAGAGTGTTTTGATAAAAACTATTTTAAACTTTATGTATGATTAATTTGTAATCTGTAAATAATGAAAGAATAAATTTTAATGACTTACAGGAGGGATAGAGTGGAGCAGGATTTTTCCAACACAGCTGTGTTTTGTAAGGAATGCGGACAACAGATCAAACCCGAAGACAAGTTCTGCACATACTGCGGTTCAAAGCAGACGCAGGAAGTGAACATCGAACCCATCAACGTGGAGAAAAAGATGAGGCTAAGGGCCTCCGAACTGTTGCCGGACATAGACCGCACAGTCCCTTATGTCGCCATGGCATCGGACGGCATGCCGGTACGGGGCATGATGAGCCCGGAGGAGATGAACAATCCAAATTATCGGCCGCCGGTGTTCCAGCCAAAGGTGGAGGACGTTTCCATCAAACACGATGAACCGGTGGTGATCCATTCTACGGAAATTGAAGTTTTCAATCTCCGGTGTTCCTATTTTGCTCCGGATTTTAATAATAAGGAAATGATGGAATGGTATCCTACGGGAGATTACTGTTTCCATCTGATCCGTACCTCAAAAGGCGCCCGCTGCCGTATCGAGTTCCATAGCTATAGCGATAAGCGGGAAGATGAGTTTAATGCGGACACCTTTGCCCTGACCCGTCTGGATAAACTGCTGAAGGAGCGTGATGTGGCCCAGTTGGACGGCTACTCTGTCCATTCTTTGGGTGTTGTCAATCATATGGACCTGCTGGTGCAGTATGCAGGAGGCGAGCGCATCGCGGCAACCGGTATGCCACCAAAAAATCCGCCTTATGCTCAATATTTCAATGAAGAATGGTATATAGACTTCTTCCGTAACCTGTCCGGCGCATTTGGGAAAAATGTTTTCCGGATTGGCGGGAAATAAAGACATGCTGCCAACATCTCCCTAAACATTCATTCAGAGAATTTTGCGGGGAAACGCAAAGCTTCCACTCTCAGGCAGTTTATATTTACTATAGTCCGGTTAATGCTATAGCAAAGCTTCCAATAAGGTCCTACCTTTAAAAACATAAGAGTATAGGGAACCAAAGCCCGGTATTTATGCGGGTTTGCGCTTTAATGTTGGTCGTTTTTACGACCAAAGTATAGGAAAAAGATGTTTTATGAAAGAATTTTTGGATATTGTAAATGAAAAAGGCATGCCCACCGGGCAGATTGTTGACAGGGACACCGCTCACCTGAAGGGCATATGGCACCGGACGTCCCATTTGTGGCTGGTGCGAAAAAAGAATGGCACAATACAGATTTTGCTACAGAAGCGGGCGATGATCAAATCCTTCCCCGGCTGCTATGATATTTCCAGTGCCGGGCATATCCCCGCGGGGGAAGATTTCATATCTTCAGCCTTGCGGGAACTGAAAGAAGAGCTGGGCGTCAGCGCAAAGGTCGAAGAACTGATCTGTTGCGGTGACAGGACGATTATCTGGGATGATGTGTTCTTTGGCAAGGAATATCACGACCGGCAGTACACACGTGTTTTTGTTTTGTGGAAAGATCTTGAAGAAACGGAATTTTGTCTGCAAAGGGAAGAGTTGGACAGTGTGTGCTGGATGGATTTGGATTTGTGCATGCAAGGTGTGAAAGCTAATTCTTTCCGAAACTGTATTGAGATGGAAGAACTTATGATGGTAAAAGAGGCGGTTGCAAACATGTAAATTGAATCAAAACTGCAGGGCGGATCGTTCAAAACGAATGGACCGCCCTGTGTTACATTTTACTTTATTATCATTTTTCTT
>CAJODT010000049.1 GCA_905233365.1 uncultured Succiniclasticum sp. | reverse complement strand
CAGAACGCGTCTTACCCGGATGTTCCGTTTGATGAGTTTACAGTCCCCACGCCGGAAGAATGGGTGGAGGCCTGTAACGAACTGTTAAAAGGCAAGCCTTTTGACAAGATGATGTACACCAAAAACTATGAAGGCATTACCTTCGACCCCATTTACACTCTGCGTAAGTGGAAAGACATCCTGCCGACGGATGATTATCCGGGCATGGGCGACTTCCTGCGCGGCAGCACGGTAAATGGTTACGTCCACCAACCCTGGGGCATTGCCCAGGCCTGCGACCTGACTGAGCCGAAAGAAAACAATGAACTGTTAAAGTTCGAAATTGACAAAGGCAGCACGGTTTATCATGTGCGCGTTGACAGCGCAACCCTGGCAGGCGTTGACGTAAAAGATGCCGAAAAACCCGGCGACAAGGGCGTAAGCCTGACCACGCTGGAAGACATGCACACCATGCTGGACGGACTGGATCTGGAAAAACTGCCGTATATGCTGTATACCGGCGAAGGTTCCGCCCGCCTGCTGGCTATGACCGTTGCAGCTCTGAAAGCTGCCGGCAAAAAGATTGAAAAACTGCATGGCATTATCGGCGCCGACCCGATTGGCGAGCTGATTAAGAACGGCAAGACCGCCGAATCTCTGGACGCTCTGTACGACCAGATGGCCGGCGTTATCAAATGGGCGAAGAAAAACGCTCCCGGCCTGCGCACTATTTTTGTTCGCAGCACCGTGTTCTCTCTGGGCGGAGCGGAAAGCGTCCAGGAAGTTGCCTACACCTATGCGGTAGCGGTTGAATATGTACGTCAGATGATGAAACGCGGCCTGGATATCCATGATATTTCCAAGGCCATCGCTTTTGAATTCAACCAGGGCGCCAACTTCTTCATGGAAATCGCGAAACTGCGCGCGGCCCGTCAGATCTGGGCTAACATCATGAAGGAATTCGGTGCGGAAGAGGCTGACCGAGCATCCTTTGTGCATGGCCGTCCCGCTTCCTTCACCAAGACCGTGATCGATCCGTATGTAAACATGCTGCGTAAATGCACTCAGTCCTTCTCCAGCGTAGTTGGCGGCGTAGATACCTTTGAAAACGAACCTTTCGACGAACTGATCCGCAAAGGCGACACTTTCTCCCGCCGTATTGCCCGCAACATTCACATCATGCTGCAGGAAGAATTCGGCATGCAGGCGCCTATTGATCAGGCCGGCGGCTCCTGGGCCGTAGAAGCGCTGACCAAGCAGATCACCGAGAAGATCTGGGCTAAATTCCAGGAAGTAGAAGCTGCAGGCGGCGTGATCGCTGCTCTGATGGAAGGCAGCATCCAGAAAGGCATCGCCGATGTCCTGGCTGCCCGCTTCAAGAATCTGGAATTCCGTAAAGACCGTGCGGTCGGCGTAAACATGTACCCGAACATGACGGAAGAACCGCTGGATCCCCGTCCGGAAAATACCGAAGAGATCAAGAAGATCCTGGTTGCTGCAGTTGAAAAATATGCAGCTGACGTTGACGCAAAAGAAGCGGAAGCAAAACTGGCTGCTGTTAAGGCTGCTGCTGCCGACGCTCTGGTTGACGCGGAAGCAGAGGCATTTGCTGCCGGCGCCACCCTCGGCCAGGTTGCCAAAGCGGCTGCCAAAGAAGCCTGCGGCTGCTGCGCCACAACGGTTGAACCCATTGCGGAACATCACTGGACGGAACGCTTCGAAGCCCTGCGCAGAGATACGGAAGCTTATGTTGCCAAGACCGGCAAGAACGTGGAAGTATTCCTGGCCAACATGGGCCCGATTCCGCAGCATAAAGCCCGCGCTGACTTCTCCACCAGCTTCCTGCAGGTCGGCGAATTTAACGTACATCTGAACAATGGCTTCCAGGACGATCCCGACAAGCCTAATTCCCGTTGGGAAAAGGCTGCGGCTGCCCTCAAGGCCGGTATCGACGAAGCTGGTACCCCGTATGACTGCGCGGTTATCTGCTCCACCGACGCTACCTATCCGGAAGACGTACCGGGCATGGCTCCGCTGCTGAAAGCTGCCAACCCGAACATGAAACTGTTCCTGGCCGGCGCTCCTGCCAAAGGTATGGAAGAAACCTACCGCAATGCAGGCGTGGACGACTTTATCAGCGTAGCTGCCAACTGCTTTGATATTCTGAAAGACTTGCAGAAGAGGAAGGGGATGATTGAATAATGGCAAATCTGAATCCTGATTTCACCAAGATTAGTTTTCCCGAACACCCTTCCTGCTCCTATGAGGACTGGAAGAAAGGTCTGGAAAAGAAGACCGGTGAGAAATGGGATGGCCTGAAAGGCACCACCCTGGAACGTATCCCGGTTGATCCGCTGTATACAGCTGAAATTTATAAAAAATGCAACCATCTGGATTTCATGAGCGGTATTCCTCCGTTCCTGCGTGGACCGTACTCCACCATGTACGTATTCCGTCCCTGGACGGTACGTCAGTACGCTGGTTTCTCCACTGCAGAAGAATCCAACGCTTTCTACCGCCGCAACCTGGCAGCCGGTCAGAAAGGTCTGTCTATCGCGTTTGACTTACCGACCCATCGCGGTTACGATGCGGATAACCCCCGTGTAGTAGGCGACGTTGGTAAAGCAGGCGTATCCGTTTGCTCCATGTTGGATATGAACATCCTGTTCTCCGGCATTCCGCTGGACCAGATGTCCGTATCCATGACCATGAACGGCGCCGTTCTTCCGATCCTGTCCTTCTTCATCGTATCCGGTGAGGAACAGGGCGTAGACAAGAAGATCATGGCTGGTACCATTCAGAACGATATTCTGAAGGAATTCATGGTACGTAACACCTACATCTATCCGCCTGATATGTCCATGCGTATCATCGGCGATATTTTCGAGTACACCACCAACTACATGCCGAAGTTCAACTCCATTTCCATTTCCGGTTACCACATTCAGGAATGCGGCGCCACCTGCGATCTGGAATTAGGCTACACCCTGGCCGACGGCATGGAATACATCCGTACCGGTGAAAGAGCAGGCCTGAAGGTTGACGCCTTCGCAAAACGTCTGTCCTTCTTCTGGGATATGGGCAAGAACTACTTCATGGAAGTTGCCAAGATGCGTGCAGCCCGTGTACTGTGGGCTAAGATTCTGAAGAGCTTCGGCGCGCAGAATCCGAAATCCATGGCACTGCGTACCCACTCCCAGACTTCCGGCTGGTCCCTCACCGAACAGGATCCGTTCAACAACATCTCCCGTACCTGTATGGAAGCTATGTCCGCAGCACTGGGCCACACCCAGTCCCTGCATACCAACGCACTGGACGAAGCCATCGCGCTGCCGACCGACTTCTCCGCACGTCTGGCACGTAACACCCAGTTGTACATCCAGGACGAGACCAAAGTCTGCAAGATCATCGATCCGTGGGGCGGCTCCTACTATCTGGAATACCTCACCAACGAGATCATCCGCCGTGCCTGGGCACATATCCAGGAAGTTGAATCCCTGGGCGGTATGGCCAAAGCTATCGCTACCGGCCTGCCGAAGATGCGTATCGAAGAATGCGCGGCCCGTCGTCAGGCAAATATCGACAGCGGCAAGGAAACCATCGTCGGCCTGAACAAATACCGTCTGGCCAAGGAAGACCCGCTGAACGTACTGTAACACCGCCGTTCGTAACGCCCAGATCAAACGTCTGGAAAAACTGCGCGCGGAACGTAATCCGGAAGCCGTTGCCCGCGACCTGGCCGCTCTGACCGCAGCAGCGGAAAGCCGCGAAAACGGCAACCTGCTGGAATGCGCTGTACAGGCAGCACGGGACCGTGCATCCCTGGGCGAAATTTCCGACGCTATCGAAAAAGTGTCCGGCCGTTTCAATGCTGTTATCCACACCGTATCCGGCGTATACAGCAGCGAATTCTCCGGCAACGACGATATGGAAAAAGCCAATGCGCTGGCTAAAGAATTTGAAAAACTGGAAGGCCGCCGGCCTCGTATCTTCCTGGCTAAGATGGGTCAGGACGGTCATGACCGCGGACAGAAAGTTCTGGCGACCTCCTTCGCTGACATGGGCTGGGACGTTGACGTAGGTCCTCTGTTCCAGACTCCGGAAGAAACCGCACAGGACGCAGTGGACAACGACGTTCACATGGTCGGCTTCTCCTCCCTGGCTGCAGGTCACAAGACCCTGCTGCCGGCCCTGGTGGAAGAGCTTGGCAAACGCGGCCGTGAGGATATTCTGGTAACCATTGGCGGCGTTATCCCCGCACAGGATTATGATTATCTGTACGAACATGGCGCAGCAGCTATCTTCGGGCCTGGCACCAACATTCCGAAGTGCTGCATCAAACTGCTGCAGATGTTAGTAGACCGTGCGAAAGAGGAAGCTGCTCAGGAATAACGGAATTGTAAGGATAGCAGCCTGACCGGCTGCTGACGGACGGTTCCCAAGTGTAAAGAATAATGGCGCGTGCCTGCCCCTGTTGTGGTAACGGGGGCAGACAGCCCATTTTATTTTCATGTATATGCAACGCGCGGCGGAACGCATGCGGTCGGTGCAGCGCGCCATAGTACATGAAGAAAGTTGAGATGATAATCATGCCTGAAATACCAAAATCGGACCTGCACCCCAGCTGGGTGCCTGAGGATGCAAATGAAAACTTTGCCTGTTCCGTAATGGGTGGCATCGATACCAAGGTCAACGCAAACTCGGAAGAAAAAGTGTACGACCCCAATGCGGTGCGCCGCGTTCCCCTGCGCAGGAAACCGACTCTGGATGAGATCGTGAAGGGCGTAGGCGAAGGCAATCGCGTGATGTTATCCAAAGCGATTACACTGATCGAAAGTAATGCTCCCAAAGATTTTGATAAGGCCCAGCGCGTCTTGCAGGGGCTGCTGCCAAAAACGGGCAGGGCGCTGCGCATCGGCATCACCGGTGTGCCCGGCGCAGGCAAGAGTACGTTTATTGAAGCGTTTGGCCAGCTGCTGTGCAGCATGGGTTATAAAGTGGCCGTTCTGGCCGTTGACCCTACCAGCCCTCTGACCGGCGGTTCCATTCTGGGCGACAAGACCCGTATGCAGAACCTGTCCCGGGAACCGAACTGCTTCATCCGTCCTACGCCTTCCGGCGGTACTCTGGGTGGCGTGGCACGTAAGAGCCGCGAGACCATGATGCTCTGCGAAGCGGCAGGGTATGACGTAATTCTGGTGGAAACCGTAGGCGTAGGCCAGTCGGAAACCACCGTACGCAACATGGTCGATTTCTTTATGCTGGTCGTTCTGACCGGCGCAGGCGATGACCTGCAGGGTATCAAGAAAGGTATCATGGAACTGGCCGACGCCATTGTAGTCAACAAAGCGGACGGCGAAAACCTGGCACGGGCTACCGTGACCCAGGGCGAATATGAACGTATGGTGGAATTCATCCGTCCGGCGACGGAAGGCTGGAAGACCCATGCCTATAAATGTTCCGCCCTGACACATGACGGACTGCCTGAGCTGTGGGCCGTTATGCGCAAGTTTGAAAAAGAAACGAAAGAATCCGGAGTATTCCAGAAACGCCGCAAAGCGCAGCTTCTGTCCTGGGTGCGCGGTATGATCGACGAACACCTGCATAACCTGTTCTTTAACGATCCGATGATTAAAGGCCGTATCCCGCTGGTAGAGCATTCCGTAGTTAACGGACTGATTTCACCCAGTCAGGCAGTAACCGAACTGATCCGTTGCTTCGATATGGACCGGGCGGCCATCAAGCATCTGCAGAGCGAAAAGCTGTAAAGAAAAGAGTTTCCGAAAATTTTTGCAAAAATTTTAAGTGCGGTTGCGGATTTTGGCGAATCCGTACTGAATTAAGGTATATTCACAGCGGCCACCGCCTTGGTTGCTGTGTGATACGGGGCTTCCTGCCGCCTCAGGAAGCCCGAAACCCCGGTTCCGAAGGAGCCGGGGTTTTTGTAACGTTTGCACGCTTATGGTTCAGTAATAATTCAATAATATAATTATTCCGGATATTCGTTTAGCGGATCCTGATCTTTGCCAATCAGCGTGAACATATCCGTGGTTTCGCGGTTGTAGGGAAGCTTGGATTTGATTCGTCCCTGTTCCTGCAGCAGGCGTTCCGCTTCCAGGGGCATGATCTCCATGCGTTTCAGTTTTTTGTACACGGAGGGACGGAAAGCACGCCACACTTCCATGATATTGTGCAGTATCTGGGCGCTGGGGATTTCGAATTTTTCCCGCCCTTCCAGTACTGACTGCACCTTGGCTTTGCGTTCCGCCATTTCTTCTTCTGCCAGCCCTTCGATGACGCGGTCCAGTTCCGCTTCCAGCGGGTTAGCCAGATAGTCTTCGATCATGATTTCCAGTTCGTTGTCGTATGTGATCCTGCGTTGTGTCATAATAACCTCCCTCTGCTGCTTTATGCTGAAACAATATGAAATATAAAAGGAAAATTTAATAAGGATTATAGAGGGGATATCCCCCAAGGCCCAGCTTTAATAAGCTTTATCTTATTTTATCATTTTCAAGATTTATTATCAATAAGAATCTTAGATTTGATAATAAAAATTATGATAATGTAAAGTAAGGTCCTGGGGCTGCTTAAGGATCGGACAGGACGGGAAAATTCAATCTGTAAAACCGGGGTTCGTCAGGAAACGATGAAAAATGAAGGAGATTATTGGGCAGTTAGTGTTCACAAAGGGGAAAAATATGGTATAATATTAACAAAGAGTATAGCCTGATTAATTAAAACAATTGGAACTGGCCTTCGCGATACATGAAGGTAACGATATAAAATCTAAAAATAATTAAGGATGGAGGTAAGAACATGAACCAAAAGCAACTGGAAAAAATGAAAAACGGCAAGGGGTTTATCGCAGCGCTGGACCAAAGCGGCGGCAGCACGCCGAAAGCATTGCGGCTTTACGGTGTAGAAGAATCTGCTTATTCCAATGACGAAGAAATGTTTAACCTGGTCCACGAGATGAGGACCAGGATCATCACCAGGCCTTCCTTTACAAGCGACCGGGTTTTGGCCGCCATTTTATTTGAAAACACCATGGACCGTAAAATTGAAGATAAATTTACCGCAGACTATCTGTGGGATGTTAAGGGGATCATTCCGATCCTGAAAGTGGATAAAGGCCTTTTGGATCTGGAAGACGGCGTGCAACTGATGAAACCGATCCCCGGCCTGGACAAGTTATTGGCCCGGGCCCGGGATGAACGGCATATCTTCGGGACCAAGATGCGCAGCGTAATTAAAGAAGCCAACGAAGCAGGCATTAAAAAGATCGTAGACCAGCAGTTTGAAATCGGCCTGCAGATTGCGGCGGCCGGCCTGGTCCCCATCCTCGAACCGGAAGTAGATATTAAATGCCCGGATAAGGCAAAAGCAGAAGAAATCCTGAAAAAGAATATTATGGAACATCTGGCAAAACTGCCGGAAGATACCAAGCTGATGTTTAAGGTGACCATTCCCGATATCCCCGATACCTATGCGGAACTGATCGCCGATCCGCGTGTCGTTCGTGTGGTAGCGCTGTCCGGCGGCTATACCCGGGAAGATTCCAACAAGAAACTGGCGGAAAATCATGGCCTGATTGCCAGCTTCTCCCGCGCTTTGTCGGAAGGCCTGAACGTGAAGCAGACCGCTGCGGATTTTGACGCGCTGCTGAAAGCTGCGGTTGATTCTATTTACGAGGCTTCGATTACCTGATCCAGTCTGATTGCATGCCTGATGCGCCATAACGCGCATCAGGCTTTTCTCTTTACCGGAAAGATATGATATAATATAACTATCAAGATATGGTGTGCCGGTCTGGAGTTAGAATAAGACCGGAGTAAGGTTTTTAAAAAGGAACGGCAAAACGTATGAGATATGTCTGGAAAAAAACGGTAGCAGCTGCCCTGGCAGGGCTACTGATCCTGGCGGCTGCAGGCTGCGGCGGCGGAGATAAAAAAGCTGCTTCGAAGGACACCCTGAAGGTTGGGGTAAACAGCTTCGCAGAGTCTTTGGAACCCACCGACAACTATACCGGATGGACCATTGTACAGTATGGCATCGGGGAAACCCTCACCCGGTTTGACGGGAAGATGGCGGTCAGGCCCTGGCTGGCAGAAAGCTGGAAGATGGCCGATGACAAGCTGACCTGGACCTTCCGGATCAATGACAGGGCCGTATTCTCCAACGGCAACAAGGTTACCGGCGACACGGTTGCCAGATCCCTGCTGCGTACCTTTGATAAGTCTGCCCGCGCTAAAGCGATGTTCCGGATTGATTCCGTCAATGGCGAAGGCCAGAACGTTACCATCAAAACCCAAAAGCCTGTGCCGAATCTGCCGGGTATGCTGGGGGACCCGCTGTTCCTGATTGCGGATACTTCCGTAAAAGACCGGGATTACGGGAAGATGGGCCCCGTTGCTACCGGCCCCTATGTGGTTAAATCATACAGCAAGGCCAAAACGGTACTGGAAGCAAACGACAAATACTGGGGCGGAAAGGTTCCGTTCAAGAATGTGGAAATCCCTGTTATCGACGATCCGCATACCCGCGCCATGGCTCTGCGGAAGGGTGAAATCGACGTTGCGGTTAACGTAGCTTCCGGCGATCTGGTCCTGTTCAAAGACACCGGGAAATTTACGGTCAGTGAGCTTCCTTCCTATCGTGTAGTATTGGCCCGTCTGTCTGTAAAAGACGGCAAACCGCTGGCGGATAAACGTATCCGCGAAGCCCTGACCTCTGCTCTGGATCGCGCGACCTGGTGCAAGGTACTGCTGAAAGATTCTTTCGCGCCTGGCGGTCCCCAAATGCCGCCTTCTGCGGACTATGGCTATGATGAATTAATGAAATTGGATAAAAACCAGTACAATTTGGAACGCGCCAAAAAGCTGCTGGCGGATGCAGGCTGGAAGGATACCAACAAGGATGGTTATGTAGATAAAGACGGGAAGAATCTGGAACTGGACTTCACTTTCTACAGCAGCCTTGCTGAACTGCCACTGTTCGCCGAAGCGACGCAGGCTGATGCCAAACAGGTCGGCATCAAAGTGAATCTGAAGAAGGTTGACTTCGACCGCATGGATAAACTGGGCGCTGCCGGGGAATATGATATGCTTATTTCCTATATCCTGACCCTGCAGGCGGGCGATCCGGAAGTATATATGAATCAGTATTGGAAAACCAATAAAGATGGAAGCAACCCGCAGAACGGCTCCGGTTACAGCAATCCGAAATATGATGAATTGTCCGACCGGCTGGCTGCAGAGTTCGATCCGGCAAAACGACGTCAGCTGGTGATCGATATGCAGAAGGTGGTTTTGGAAGACTGCGCGACGATTGTGTTCGGTTCCCCGCGCACTAACATTATTTCCAAAACGTCAATTAAAAACGCTGCCATTCAGCCCTGCGATTATTACTGGGTAACCAAAGACTGGGCTCCGGCAGAAGCGAAGTAAAATCCGGAATTGAAGTTTCGCTTAAGTTTCTGCAAATTTCCCCTTTACAAATTCGTTCAGGCGTATTAAAATAACTCTATAAGCAACAAAGATGTTGCGGATCGGCGTATCCGTATGTCTTTGTTGCTTTTTCTTTTTTCCGAAGCAATTTGGAAAAACACAGTCCTGGCAGCCGCAGGGTGAGTGCGAGACAGAGGGGCGAATGCGGCTGTCTTCGGCTGTGTAGCTAAACAGAACAGATCAGAGATATAGAGAGAAATAGAATCTGCTGATGGTTAAGAGGGAGTATCTGAATTATGGCATGTGTCAATGAGAATTTTGCCGCATTGCAGGAAAGTTACCTGTTTTCGGAAGTGGCCCATAGGGTCGCGGCTTTTTCTGCCGCTCATCCGGAGAAGAAAATCATCCGCCTGGGGATCGGCGACGTAACGCTGCCGTTGGCGCCGGTGGTGGTGGATGCCATGCAGAAAGCGGCGGCAGAGATGGGCGTAAAGGAAACCTTCCGGGGCTACGGCCCGGAGCAGGGGTATGCTTTTTTACATGAAGCATTAGTGAATTATTACGCAGGTTTCGGCGTTGCGCTGGAGTCCTCTGAGATTTTTATCAGCGATGGAGCCAAAAGCGATTGCGGTAATATTACGGATATTTTTGACGACGCCAACATGGTTCTGGTGCCGGACCCGGTATATCCGGTCTATCTGGACACCAACATCATGCGGGGAAGAACGATCCTGTTCATGGAAGGAAGCCCGGAGAATCATTTCCTGCCTATGCCGGATCCGGCTATGAAGGCGGATATCATCTACCTGTGTTCTCCCAATAATCCTACCGGCGCCGCCTATAGCAAAGCGCAATTGCAAGAGTGGGTGGCTTACGCCCGCAAAAACGATGCGGTGATCCTGTATGACGCGGCCTATGAAGCGTTTATCGAAGACGGGGAACTGCCCCGCAGCATTTTCCAGATAGAAGGGGCAAAGGAGTGCGCCATTGAATTGTGCTCTCTTTCCAAAACAGCCGGCTTTACCGGAACCCGCTGCGGGTATACGGTGGTACCTGTAGCGTTGAAACGCAAAACCAAAAACGGCAAAGAGATGTCGTTGAATAAGATGTGGCTGCGGCGGCAGACCACCAAGTTCAACGGGGTTCCCTATATTGTGCAGCGGGGCGCGGAAGCGGTATTTACGCCCGAAGGCCAGAAGCAGTGTCATGAGAATCTGGCCTATTATAAGGAAAACGCCAGGCTGATCGGGGAAGTGCTGGAAGAAAAGGGAATTACCTATTATGGCGGAAAGAACTCGCCTTATATTTGGATGCAGTGCCCCGGTCAGATGAAGTCCTGGGAGTTTTTCGATTTCCTGCTGGAGAAGCTGGGGATCGTAGGTACGCCCGGTTCCGGATTCGGAAGCAAGGGCGAGGGGTGGTTCCGCCTGACGGCTTTTGCCGGCCGGGAAGCGACGGAAGAAGCAGTGGAGCGGTTACGCCGGTTTTTGTGATTCCTCTGCGTGAGCAGTTGCGTGGTACGGGCGCTTTTATAACCGCCGGGAGCACGCATATATAATGTGCAGTACTCTTAGTGAAGAAACGGGATAGCAGGCAACAAAGATGTTGTGGACAGGTTATGCCTGTCGGTCTTTGTTGCTTTTTCTTTTTACATAGCGCAGGCAAAGACGTTTGATGTTTGTCTTTCTCCGTTTGCCCAGGCAGATGGAGAGTAACATAATTTAGTAGAAACAGAAAAAGAGAAACAATAACAGGGAGGCAGTCTTTATGTGTGGAATTGTTGGATTCACGGGAAAGCAGAGCGCGGCGCCCATCCTGCTGGACGGCTTGAAAAAGCTGGAATACCGGGGCTATGATTCAGCGGGCATCGCAGTCATGCATGAAAACCGGATATCGGTGAGCAAAGTGACAGGGCGGATTGCAAATCTCTGTGAGAAGACCCGGGATGGGGCAGACGTGCCCGGAACCACCGGTATCGGCCATACCCGCTGGGCCACCCACGGCGCGCCCACGGAAGAAAACGCCCATCCGCATCTGAGCAACGACGGGCGGTTCGCGGTGGTGCACAACGGTATCATCGAAAACTATATCCAGCTTCGGGAGGAGCTGACCCGCGACGGTTATCATTTTGAAAGCGAAACCGATACGGAAGTCATCGTCCATCTCATTGAAATGTATTACCGGGGCAACGTGAGGGAAGCGCTGCTGAAGACGACAAACCGTCTGCAAGGTTCCTATGCCCTGGGCGTCATCTGTTCGGAAGAACCGGGCAAGATTTACGCGGTTCGTGAAGCAAGCCCGCTGATTCTGGGCGCCGGTATCGGGGAGAACTTCTTTGCCTCCGACGTAACGGCACTGGTAAACCATACCCGCAACGCGATTTATCTGGAAGACGGCGAGTTTGCGGAGCTGTCCTGCGAAACCATTAAGGTTTTTGACTGTACCGGTCAGGAGATCCGGAAAAAAGTAACCCGTATCCTGTGGGATGTGCAGGCGGCGGAAAAGGGCGGCTTTGAGCATTTTATGCTGAAGGAGATCATGGAGCAGCCCGGCGCGGTGAAGGCTACCATAGCCCCCCGGATAAAAGAGGGCAAGGTCGTGTTCGAGGAACTGGGGCTGACTGCTGCTGAGATCGGGGATATCCGTAAGATTATCATCACCGCCTGCGGGTCAGCTTTTTACGCAGGCTGCGCCGGCAAATACGCCATCGAAAAGCTGTGCCGCATCCCGGTGGAGGTGGTGCTGGCCAGCGAGCTGCGCTACAGCGACCCGCTCATCAATAAACAGACGCTGGTGATCGTCATCTCCCAGTCCGGGGAAACGGCGGACACCATTGCGGCCCTGAAGGAATGCAAGTCCCGGGGCGCCAGGACCCTGGCGATTGTCAATGTGGTAGGCAGTACGGTGGCCAAGCTGGCGGATTACACCGTCTATACCTGGGCGGGGCCGGAAATCGCCGTAGCCACCACGAAAGGCTATACTACACAGGTTACGGTGCTGTACCTGCTGTCCGTCTATTTTGCAGGGCAACTGGGGCGCATTAAGGGAGACGAAAAGAAGCTGCTTGCTTCCCTTCAGGCGCTGCCCCGCCAGATTCAGCAGGCCTTTGACCTGAACTCATCCATTCCGGCGCTGGCGAAGAAGTATCACGCCAGCAAGTCCCTGTTCTTTATCGGAAGGAATACGGATTTCGCCATTGCTCTGGAGGGCGCGCTGAAGATGAAGGAAATTTCCTATCTGCATGCGGAGGCCTATGCGGCGGGTGAGCTGAAGCACGGCACTATCGCCCTGATCGAGGAGCACCAGCCCGTCATCGCCTTGTGCGGCAATCCGGCTATTATGGAGAAGACCCTGAGCAATATTGTGGAAGTGAAATCCCGGGGGGCGGAGGTTCTGGCCCTGACCTTCCGGAATAACCAGAAGATCGTCTCGGTTGCGGATGATCTGTTGTTTATACCGAAGATCGACGCGCTGTTTTCCGCCGTGGTTGAAATCGTACCGCTGCAGCTGCTTGCCTACTATGTTGCGAAGGAAAACGGCTGCGATATCGACAAGCCGAAGAATCTGGCCAAGTCGGTAACGGTAGAATAGGGGTCGCGCGCAAACAGACCTCTTTGCGCTTCCCCCAATAGGGTTTCAAGGTCACAGTCTCATTAATGTTGAGGAACATGCTGTTCCGGAAGCAGTCCGGCAGCCGCGCAGATTTTGCAAAATGAGGGGGCAAAAGCGGCTGAACGGGCTGTGGAAGAATATCTGCATCGCCATATATAGTTGCATAGAAAGAAAGGAGCAGACAAAATGGTTAATGTCCCGAAATTATTTGGCAGTTTGACGTTTAATGAACGGGTGATGAAGGACCGGCTGCCGGCCAAAACCTTCCGCACCTTCCGTAAAATGGTGGAGGAGGGCCTGCCTCTGACCCGGGAACTGGCCGATATGATGGCCTACGCCATGAAGGACTGGGCGCTGGAGAACGGCTGCACCCATTTTACCCACTGGTTCCAGCCCATGACGGGCATCACGGCGGAAAAGCACGACAGCTTTATAGCCCCGGCGGCGGACGGGCGCGTCATTATGGATTTTTCCGGCAAGGATCTGATCCAGAGCGAACCGGATGCTTCCAGCTTTCCTTCGGGAGGCCTGCGTGCGACTTTCGAGGCCCGGGGTTACACTGCCTGGGATCCTACCAGCTACGCCTTTATCAAGGACGACTGCCTGTATATTCCTACGGCGTTCTGCTCCTATACCGGCGATGTGCTGGATAAAAAGACGCCACTGCTGCGTTCCATTGCCGTATTAAGCGAAGCGGCCAAGCGGCTGCTTGCTATTCTGGGAATCGCCACGGAAAGAGTTATCACCAACGTAGGCCCTGAACAGGAATACTTCCTGGTAGACAAGGCCATGTGGGAAAAACGGAAAGACCTGATTTACGCGGGCCGTACCCTGTTCGGGGCGAAGCCGCCCAGAGGACAGGAGATGGAAGACCATTACTTCGGCGCCATCAAACCCAGGGTGAAGGCCTTTATGGCAGAGCTGGACGAAGAACTGTGGAAGTTAGGCATCCCGGCCAAAACAGAGCATAATGAAGTGGCGCCGGCCCAGCACGAACTGGCGCCTGTCTATACGTCCGTGAACCTGGCCTGCGATTACAACCAGCTGACCATGGAATTTATGAAGCGCATCGCCTTAAAGCACGGCATGGTCTGCCTGCTCCACGAAAAACCCTTTGAAGGCGTGAACGGCAGCGGCAAGCACAACAACTGGTCCCTGTCAACCCTGGAAGGGAAAAACCTGCTGGATCCCGGCAGCGACGCTTATCATAACAACCAGTTCCTGCTATTCCTGGCAGCCATCATCAAAGGTATCGATGAATACCAGGACGTGTTACGCGGTACCGTGGCCAGCGCGGGTAACGACCACCGTCTGGGCGCCAACGAAGCGCCGCCGGCCATCGTCAGCATTTTCCTCGGCACGGAACTGACCGGGGTGCTGGAAGCCATTGCTTCCGGGCAGGAATATAAAGCCGGCGGTCATATCCAGATGAAGCTCAGCGGCAACACCCTGGCTGCGGTGAGCAAGGATAACACGGACCGCAACCGGACTTCTCCTTTTGCATTTACCGGTAATAAATTTGAGTTCCGCATGGCGGGTTCCCAGGCCAGCCTGGCCTGCCCCAACGCCTATCTGAACACTATTGTGGCGGAAGAACT
>CAJODT010000048.1 GCA_905233365.1 uncultured Succiniclasticum sp. | reverse complement strand
GTCAATGTCCGTGATCAGACGATAAGGATTTGCTTTAATCCGGGTAATCGCTGTATCTCCATAAGCCATCTGCAATTTTGCCGCGTAATTTCCGCTTACTCCATGTTCTTCCAAAAACAGCATGACTTCCCGTAAATCAGAAATCGCATTGTACGCCTCGCCGATACTTTTTGCTTTTTTAGCGCCGATGCCTGAAATCTCTGCCAGCCGTTCCGGCTCTGCTCCCAGAATTTCCAGCGTGTCTTTGCCAAAATGTTCGACGATACGGGAAGCCATCGCTTTACCAATGCCTTTTATGGCCCCGCTGGCCAGAAAACGTTCAATTCCTTCTGCAGAGCCCGGCTTTACCGACCGGTAGCTGGCAACAGTAAACTGACGGCCAAAACGCGCATGCTGCATCCACCCGCCAGAAGCCTGTACCATTTCTCCCATAAAAGGAGCCGGTCCCTTGTAAACAGCGGTAACCAGACCCAGGCCGACGCACTGGATCCGAAAAACACAAAACTGTTTATTATCGCTTTGAAATATTATATTTTCAACCGTTCCTTCAATTTTCTCCATGCAATTCCCCGGTAATCATTTGTATTATAACTAATTGTATTATACCATAAATTCTTGAGATTCATGTTGACTGCAGCTCCTGTTTTTTGACAACCTTATCCGGCTCTGTTATAATTATTAGTACATACGTGAAGTACTGCAAAAGTATTAGAATAAACACAGAACGGGCAGGTTAATATCCTGCCGGCAGTTTTAAAAAGGAGACTTCATTTTGAAAACAGGATTATTGGTTGCCGCCGACTTGTATGGCTGCGCAGAAGACGCTCTGGCCCAGGACGCATTAAAACACATTGTGGAAGAATACGCGGAAACGAATCATATGCATATGCAAAGCATACGTATAGAACAGGAGAACGAAACCAGTTATGGTATTTACAGCATCTGCAAAGTCGGCCATATTATCCTGCACGTAAATTTTGAAAAAGGTTTTGTCTCCATAGACGGTTTTTCCTGCAGCGAAGATGCCGATCCCGAAAAAATGGTGCGGGAGTTATGCGGTTTTTTGGCTCCCGATAAAATGAAACTGACTTATGTGGACAGGGGAGACTTCGGTAAAAAAGCTGACATGAAACCGCGGCACCGCAATAAGTCACGCAAAATTGCCCAGATGCGCAACATGACCAAACGTTTTGGTAAGCTTCTGATAAAACCCAAATCTTTATAAGTGATCAACCTGCAATTTAACAACTATTGATAAATACAACAGAGCCGGACAAGCATTTCGTCACGCAATGCCCGGCTCTTTATTTTTAGCTCTTTAATGATTGATTTTAAATTAAGGAAACACTGACCAAATGAGTTTGCAAATTACTCAGCGTCTCGTTAAAACTACAAGCAATGCTGAACTGTGTCAATTCCCGCGGTAACTCATAAAAGCATAGTCGCCGTATTTTACGATACAGTTCCATAAAACGGTACCCTTGCGTATATCCAGTTTGTCAATATTATTGACCTGGGCGCCGCCCTGTACCGGCAAAATCTTTTTTTCATAAATCACATGATGGATGTAATATAAATCCGATTCCTTCACATCAAACTGTACGATCCCCTTATCGTCAGCCACGGCTTCCAGCCCTTTTTCCTTAGTCGTATTGTACAGCATGGTAATTCCCGGCAGCGGTATATTTTCCCGTGTCATAAACTGGAAAATGATTTTTGCCGTACCCTGCTTGCGAATCGCCTGGGCTTCTTTCGTATAATGGTTTTTATAAGGATTTTCTTCACTGGGCGCAGCAAAGGCCACCACCGATAATGATGTGATAAAGACAGTCAATAAACTGATTAACAGCAAGGAAACTTTTTTCATGAGAAAACCTCCCCAAAAATAAAATCTTTAATTAATGTATTAAAAACTGCTCACTGTTTTCTGTTAACAGATTCTGTAGAAGATATTATAACACACTATCAGGTAAAATTTAAGAAAAAATGAAAACAAACTTCTTTATTCTGCAATCTCGCCTAAAATCACTTCATCTTCTTTGCCTTCTTCCTGCAACGATACTTCAACAATCTCCCTGCGGGAAGTAGGAACATTTTTCCCTGCATAATCAGCACGGATCGGAAGTTCCCGATGGCCGCGGTCAATAAGGACCGCCAGCTGGATGGAATTCGGACGCCCCATATCTATAATGGCATCCAGCGCAGCGCGGATCGTACGTCCGGTATAAAGCACATCATCCACAAGAACAATATGTTTTCCTGTAACATCAAAATCAATTTCCGTCCCGTGAATCACCGGATTATAACCCATTGTTGTAAGGTCATCGCGATACAGCGTAATATCGAGGGAGCCTGTCGGAACTTTCACATTTTCAATCTTTTGGATCTCTTCCGCAATCCTTGCGGCCAGCGGCACGCCCCGGGTACGGATGCCCACCAGAGCCACGTTTTTCACGCCCTTATTCTTTTCCGTAATTTCATGGGCAATACGGATCAGGGCACGACGGATGCCGTCCGCGTCCATAATGGAAGTTTTCTTAACAATGTTCTTCATTATTTCCACCTCACATTTATATTATAATTAATTTTTGTCTTTTTATAGTCATTACCTTTATTTTTTTCGTATATTCTTTCAAACTTCATTCTATATATAAATAATATTCCGGTTATCAAAACTGCCCGTTATGAAGACGGGTAATTATTTTTTGCATATCCTCCGGCAAAGGCGCTTCAAAATGCATGGGCTGCCCTGTCCGCGGATGGATAAAATCCAGCGTCTGGGAATGGAGCGCCTGGCCCTTTATGGAAAAAGGAGTTTTCATGGGAGAATATTTGGGATCACCTACCAGCGGATACCCCAGATATTCCATATGAAGACGTATCTGATGGGTACGGCCGGTCCCCAGCCTGCACCGCACCACCGTAAAACGGCCAAACCGTTCCAACACCTCATACTCTGTAATGGCTTCCCGGCCGCCTTCCGTTACCACCGCCATGCGTTTCCGGTCATTTTTATCCCTGCCCATCCGGGTTTCTATCACACCTGAATCCGTTTTAATATTTCCCCTGACGACACACAAATAAGACCGCCTTGCTGTTTTATCCTGAATCTGTTTTGACAGGGAAACATGTGCTTCATCATTTTTCGCAACGATCATGATGCCACTGGTATCTTTATCCAGACGGTGCACGATTCCCGGGCGGATCACTCCGTTGATCCCGGACAGATTCTTACAGTGGAACAATAACCCGTTGACCAGCGTTCCGGTATAATTCCCCGGCGCCGGATGCACCACCATGCCTCTGGCCTTATTCAGGACGATCACATCATCATCTTCGTAGATGATGTCCAGTGGGATATCTTCCGGTTCTGCTTCCAGAGGAACAGGTCGGGGCAATACTACCTGAAAAACATCTCCCGACTTAATTTTATAATTCGGCTTGATCAGCTTAGTTTCTCTGCTGACACGACCTTCGTTAAGCAATATCTGGATATGGGAACGTGTGCTTTCCAGCACCTCGGCAAAAAAAACATCGGCCCGTTTCCCGGCATCCGTACTTTCTGCCGTTATCAGGCGGATATCCTCCGGCTCCGGCATCACATCGTCCATATCTTCCATACCCGCTTTCCAGACTTCCCCGGCAACAGGAACCTTTGTTTCTTTTACTTTCCCAGAAATCCGTTCTGTACCATTCCCCATAAAATCAGTCCAACTCCTACGCAAATGACAATATCCGCAACATTAAAGACCGGCCAGAAACGGAAATCCAAAAAATCAATGACCAGTCCGGTCTGGAACCTGTCCCACAGATTTCCCAGGGTACCTCCCAGAAACAAAGCCGTCCCGCTCCGGATCTGCCATCCTTCTGCAAGAATATCCTTCCGCATCCACCAGATCGCAGCAACAGCAGCAATGCCGATCACCAGAAAAAACGTCCGGTTATGGGGCAGCATGCCAAAAGCTGCGCCAGGATTTAAAACATAAGTAAGATGAAATATATTTTCAAAAACGGGAATGCTTTCGCCTTCCGTCATTTTTGAAACTATCGCCATCTTTGTGACCCTGTCAAGGAACAGCACCAACAGCGATAACCATAGCAAAATCATAGCGGCTCCCAAATTGTTATTCAAAATCGCCGCAAACTGTTTGCGGCAACAGATCTTATTCAGTATTATAACAAAAACCCCGCTGCCTGTCAGCAGGCAACGGGGCAGCAGCGTACAAATTAATACATGACCTTATTGGCAATAACCAGACGCTGGATCTGGTTGGTCCCTTCGTAAATCTGCATGATCTTGGCATCACGCATGCGTTTTTCCGCCGGATTTTCCTTGGAATAACCATAACCGCCCATAATCTGTACAGCGTTAGTAGTAACTTCCATCGCAGCATCTGCCGCAAAGCATTTGGCCATTGCGGCCTCCTTGGTAAATACCACGCCCTCGTCCCGCATGGCACAGGCACGGTAAACCAGGAGACGGGCAGCTTCAATCTTCATGGCCATGTCAGCAACCATTTCCTGGACCATTTCAAAGGATGCAATGGGCTGACCGAACTGCTTGCGTTCTTTGGCATACGCAACCGCCACATCCAGCGCCGCCTGGGCCAGGCCCACGGAAATCGCGGCTACAAAGGGACGGGCGGAATCAAGAGTCTGCATAGCGATACGGAAACCCTGTCCTTCGCGGCCAACCCGGTTCGTTTCCGGAATGACCACGTTATCCAGAATCAGCTCGCAGGTGTTGGAAGGACGGATACCCATTTTATCTTCTTTGCGCCCCACTTTGAAACCGGGGGTACCCTTCGGCACGATAAACGCGGTCAGCCCGCGGATACCGCCATCTTTACGGGTATTGGCAAAAATCAGGTAAATGTCAGCGATACCGCCGTTGGTAATAAATGCTTTCGTACCATTCAGCGTATAAGTTTTCTTCTCCTTGTCATGGACAGCGCGGGTAGAAACTCCGCCGGCATCTGAACCGGCGCCGGGCTCCGTCAAAGCAAAGGCAGCCAGGCCGCCGGCGTTCAATACATCGCACCACATGCGTTTCTGATCATCTGTACCGGCAAGCAGAACGGGAGCCGTTGCCAGCGCGTTGGCAGCCATAGAAGTAGCCACACCAGCGCAGCCTTTTCCCAGTTCTTCATACATCATGGCGACCGTAACACTGTCCAGACCTAATCCACCGTATTCTTCAGGAACAATAACATTCAGCAGCCCCATGTCGGCAGCCATCTTGAAAAGTTCCGGGCGGGTCGCGTTTTCAGCGTCCATCTCTCCGGCAATGGGGGTTATTTCCTTTTCCACAAACTCGCGCACCATTTCCTGCAATTCGAGCTGTTCTTCCGTAAATCCAAAGTTCATTGTCATCCTCCTAAATACGGTATCTATTTTTCTGCAAACAAGATTGCAAACAAAAGCTTTTGAAACTGAATATCCAGCCAATACTTGTTGTATTTTACCACATGTCCACTTATAAGACAACAACTCCGCGAAGAAAATTTCACAAAGTTCACAATACCGTCAGTCAATAATATTCTGTTTGTAGTCGTGATACAACGCATAGAGGCTTTCTTTCAACTTCTGCATCTCCAAAAACTTTGCAGATACCGCATCATAATCACCGGCCTCTATGGCATTTTTGATTTCGGTAAAAATACAAATATCTTTTGCGGAATCTTTCGCCAGTTTATTCCGCACGGCCTGAACCTTTTTCCAGACAGCGTTGTCAAAGGCCGTGCCGCTATTGGCGTCATGCAGCTTCTTCGCCGCAATCACATCGGCCCGGACTTCCGGGATCAGCCGGTTCAGCAGCTCTGTCTTCCAGCGGATCATGGCGCCTTCCGCAAAGGAACGGATCACCGCTTCGTCGAAGATGCCGCCTTCCATGATGACCTTCTTCTTCTCCGGATATTTTTCCCAGTTCCGGATATTCTCCCACACGGTAGCCGGCGGCTCTCCAAACAGCCTGGCACGCTCTTCCGCCGTAAAATCTTCAAACACATCTGATTCAGTACGGTATTCCCTGTCCTTTTCCAGATAGAAGCCCTTCTGCCCGGCCTTTTTGGAAATTTCTTTTTCCAGCTGGGCCAGCGATTTCTTACTGGTCACGCAGGCCTTGATGCCGTCCAGGGCAGCCAGATAGAACGCTGCAATGGCAATATAGGTATTGGTATAGGGGTTCGGGGAACGCATCTCGAAACGGGTGGCCAGCGGGTTGTCTATGTCCCGGATCAGGCCGGCCAGAATGGTACGGTTCCGGGAAGGAATGTCCGGGGCCAGTCCCAAGGACGTCACTATGCAGACCGGTGCTTCAAAGCCCGGTTTCAGCCGGTTAAACGCATCTGTGGTAGCAGAGATGAACGGATTTACGGCCTCGTAATTTTTCATGATGCCCATGATGGCGCCATAGCCCACGGCAGACAGGAAATCCTTATGCATATCCGCAGGGGCAAACAGGTTGACAACCTTTCCGTTTTTCAGTTTGGCCGCAATGCCTACATGGGTATGTTCGCCGCTGCCGGCCACGCCCGGAATCGGTTTCGCCTGGAAAGAAATGTCCAGACCGTTCTGGCGGAAGATTTCCTTTACCACGATACGGGCCAGGATCTCATTATCCGCCGTCTGCAAACCTACATTATATTTCCAGTCCACTTCCAGCTGCTCATTGATATGGGTCATATGGCCGGAAGCATCGATCTGTCCCTTGACGCCGCCGCATTCCTTGTGCCCCATTTCCGGTTCCAGACCGTACAGCTCCAGCATCTCAATGGTCTGCTCCAAAGCCGTACGCACATTGCCCCGGGTACGCTGCCAGTACATTTCCTGCATAACCTGGGAAGAAGATAACGCTTCAATAGGAGAATTTTCCCGGGGGGACTTCACCCAGAACTCCAATTCGGTTGCTGTCGTGAAGATCAGGTGCGCAATCTCATTCACATCAATATTCTCCAGGCCGGGAATATGCGGATACTTCTTCATCAGGGCCAGCAGCTCGTCTTCCACATAACGCAGGGATCTCTTTAAAATGGAACGGGAATCCACATAGTCCCCGTTATGGGTCAGGAAGCAGGGCATACGGAGGGTGCCCACCATCCTTCCTTTTTCGTCAAAATGCTCATAGTTATAATCCACGTACCAGTTTACGTCCCGGTCCACTTCCATATCCACGCGGGCATCGTTCAGGGTCGCAATACCGGGCAGTACCACGGAAGAACCATCGGTCTGGGCGGCGCTGCCGGTCAGGAATTTGTCAATATCATGCAAAAAAATGTTGACAGGAATCTTTTCATCCGTATCGTTTCCTGCCAGGTCCACGCCCATCAGAGAAACGAACTGCACCTCTTTATGGTCGGCTAATAACTGCAGCAGGGTTTCCTTTGTCTGCTGGGACGGTTTAATCACATACAACAATTCATTTTTCCCCATAATACTCCGGCAAAGAGCCGCTTACCCCCTTTGTTCTATATGAATGAAAGAATTAAATTCAACATCAATTTTAATTTTAACAAATACGTTTTGAAATGTCTATAAAAGTTGACCTCAAAGGAATGTATACATTTTTATTCATCGACAAATTGTTTCAAATATCGCAACTTATGCGCACAACACGGCAATGATTTCTTCCAGGCGGTCATATTGCCGTCCGCCCAGGCTGATTTCCTCTGCCAGTGTGTCCAGCGCCTGAATGGCGTTGCGGAGCCGGCCTTCGGTAAATTTTGCGCCTTCCTTCTGCCAAAGGCTGATCAGGAACGGCGCCTTGTTGGATTCCGCCGCAATCTGGCTGGCAGAACGTCCCAGCCTCTGCCCTTCTTTTACCATTAATATACTGCGAAGATGGGTCAGCAGTTTGGCAATCAGCAAGGGTAAATATGTATTTTTCTTTTGTTCCTCTGCCAGCAGTTGCAGTGCCAGCACCGTATTTTGGGCTGTGATGGCATTGTTCAGGGCAAACACCCCGATTTCCGGCAAAGCGGAAAAAAGCATATCCACATCCGCCGCCGTCCAGTTTTTCCTATCCCCGGCATACACAGCAATTTTCTCCACTTCCGCCGCCAGCAGCTGTAAAGGAGGATTATCCACCGTGGCCAGATATTCCTGAATACGCTGAACAGCGCTACGGTCCAAATGCCCGCCCCGTTGTTCCGCCTGCCGGGCCAGCCAGACCGGAAG
This sequence comes from uncultured Succiniclasticum sp., assembly GCA_905233365.1. Classification (GTDB taxonomy): domain Bacteria; phylum Bacillota; class Negativicutes; order Acidaminococcales; family Acidaminococcaceae; genus Succiniclasticum. The sequence continues at coordinate 2,835 of CAJODT010000048.1, read as the reverse complement.
ATAACGGGAATCCACGGGAGAACAGTCCACAAATACTGTTTCCTTCTGCAAAAACTTGGTGAACTTCTGCCGCCCGTCCATCTTTTCCGCCTGCAGGATCACCGTACAGAATTCCGGCACATCCCCCAGCATTTTCTGGAACTGTTCCTGCTTCGACAGGCTGACTTCTTTTGCTTTCCCTTTGCCGGAAGATTTTGCTTTCTTTCCCTCTGCCTCCGCTTTAGGATTTAACAGTTCTTTATCCGTGATCAGTATGACGGTCCTGCCACTGAAAAAAGGATAGGTGTTGATCAGAGTGTCCAGCTTTTTCATATCCGTTTTTTCTTCAAACACAGTAATGTCGCGGCTGTCCGGAGGCGTATCCGTAAAGATGGCGTCCAACAGGGTGCGACGGACCAGATCCCGGTAGTAGGGTTCTTCGCCTACAATGCAGACTACTGTCGGGATGTTTCCGTTTTCAATTTGTTTTTTAAACTGGTCCGGGGATATGCCGGAAGATTTTGGTTTCATATGCTTCTCCGATTTTTATGCTTTCAGGAAAAGAATTCGCAAAACCGTACGCGTTTGCTCATTTCTTTTCCTGACATGCATAATTAATATTGTACTTATTATATCATGAACTTTGCCGAATTAGAATTCATTTTCCTGATAACGGTAACTGTACCAGCGCACCTTTTCTTCCCCAAAAACTATTTTGACGGCGCCCAACTGGTCTGTGCGTAAGGGAATAATATTGCGGGATGCCAAGCGTTCCAGCGTTTCCTTCCCCGGATGTCCGTAACGGTTGTTTTTCCCGCAGGAAATGACACCGAAGCGTGGTCGGATATGGTCAAGGAAATGTGGAGAGGAAGAAGTGTCCGACCCGTGATGGCTGACTTTCAGCACATCTGCCCTGCGCAACATCGGCATTGCACTTTCTTCCGTTTCCATATCTGCATCACCTGTAAACACAAGAGAATGACCCTGGTAAGACAGCTGCAGGACTAATGAAGAAGCATTTTCTTCCGAAACAGCGGATGCAGAAGATGTGCTGTCAGACGCGGAAGCTACCACAATTTTACAGTTTCCCACGTTCCACACTTCACCTTTTCGCATTCTGTAAATGTTTGCTTCAGTACCCGCCACTTTAAGCAACGCCTGCACATCAGGCGATTTTTCCGCACCGGTACCTAAAAACACATTCTTCACCGGCAGCCTTGCTGCTACACCAACAGCGCCCCCGGCGTGATCATGATCCCCATGACTCAGGCACAACGCATCAATCTGTTTAACGCCAAGGTAACGAAGATACGGTAACAGAACCATGCGCGAAATATCCGCATCCCCCTGCAGGCCGCCCGTATCAATCAGAATGTTCTTTCCCTCCGGTGTCTGAACCAACGCCGCGTCCCCCTGTCCCACGTCCATAAAATGAACTGTCAGATCTTTAGGAAACAGGGAGTGGGATATGTTAATCAGAACAAAGATAGTTATCATGCCTCCAAGCAAGCGTTTCCTGTGCCGGGAAGACAATCTGCTGAACGGTCCCAAATCCAAAAAGGCAACGACAAACCCCAAGTAACAGAAATATTGCACCCGATTCCACCCGGCAATATCAATGGCTGCAAATGGCAGTCCTGCCAGCAGTTTCCCCGCAGCGACCACGCCCTGAAGCAAGAATTCCGAAACGGAAAAAGGAATGCTGATGATAACAGACAGCATACTGTTACCCTGCTGCACGTCACAAGCAAAAGAAAAAAGCATGCCATAAATTGCGCTCCCTGCCGATTCAAGAAACAAAAGAAAGAGTCCGCCCAAAAATAACAGCACAGCTAATTCCAGCGTCGGAAGCAAAAGCAGGTTGCTGGCAATTCCAATCAGGGAAGCCCTATGAAAGAAATACACGGAAAAAGGAAACGAAAAAATCTGGGCCGTAAGGGTCACACCCAGCACCGCCCGTAGCCAGTCCGGCAATTGCTGCGGAATGTACGCGGTCACTTTAGGCGCTGCCAGCAACAGCCCCACAGTAGTAACAAAGGAAAGCTGAAAACTGATATCAAACAGCCAGAACGGGTTTGCCAGCAGCAGAGCCCAGCCCGTCAGCAATAATAAGCGGACGCTGTCCGCCTTCAGTTTTTGGCTGCGGCCCCAGAGCAACACGCAGGCCATGGCCACAGAGCGCAGCACCGCAGGCTGCAAACCGCAGAGCAACGCATACAGGAGTAAAAACAACTGTATAAAAACCAATCCTTTTTTCCCTGCCGGGCGCAGCAGCGCATGCAGCAATACCGTCAGCACCGCCACATGGGTACCGGATACAGCTAACAAATGGGCTATGCCATTATCACGGAACACGTCCGCGTCTTCCGCCGTCACACCCTGATATCCGCCCAGCACCATGCCAGGTAAAATTGCTCCGGTATCGGTGCGTAATTGCGCAAGAGCTTTTTCTCTGACCTTTTGTGCAAGGGCCGTAAACCGAAACCGTAAAGGAAGCGGTTCTTTTAGTGTCTGCAATTGTGCAGGCGAAACCGTTATATTCCCGTAAATTCCTTTAATTTTGTTTGAAAGATAACCATCGTATGTTCCCGGATTACGCAGAAAAACCGGTTCCTTTATAACACCCGCTATCCTGATTTTTTCTGACAGCAGCTTACGCACGGTCAAGTCAGCATTTTTGGAATCCGTCTTCACAAAAATCCTCACCTTACCGCGCAGTGGATACTCTGCTGCGAACAATGCGCTGATTCCCTGTTCCTTCCTTTTTATACTGTCAGCTTGTACAGCGCCCTGCAGAATTATCTGCTTCCCCCAAAAAGTCTCCCATCGCTTCTGTGTTTTCAGTTGACCATTCCC
>CAJODT010000047.1 GCA_905233365.1 uncultured Succiniclasticum sp. | reverse complement strand
AAGGGTTCTTTGTGATACAATAAACAAAATAAATTATATTAAAGAGGTGTAAACATGGCTATTGAGATTGAAAAAGAACAGATGAACAATGGGGATCAGCCCAGAGTAAAAGCAGAAAAGTTTGACGCATTTATGAAAGAACGTGAGGTTGGCGGTTTTCATAAAGAAGTATACGACGATCAGTTCCGTACCGTTGTGTATTTCAGCGGAATGCAGACAGCGGGGCAGCAACAGTTTGTGCAGGTAGTGCTGAATGATTCTATCTACGGCATGATCAAGGTGCTGGTTGGCCATAAAGTTGTGAACGAAAATAACCAGGCAAAAGTGCTGGAATACGTAAACCAGCTGAACAATCGCTTCGGCGCTTTCAAGTACATCGTTACCCCGGATGGCAACCTGGAACTGGACTGCAGTCTGGTCGCCAATGATGAGACCTTTGATCCGGAATTGATTATGGTGATGCTGCTGAACGTGATCCAACCGCATCTGGAAAGCGAATTGCTGCGTCTGCCTGCCGTAGTGGGCGGACCGGTAGGCGTTAATGTAGAAGGAGAAGAAACTCCGGACGAGCGTCCCATCCGTCCGGTGAAGTAAGGCAATTATAAATCAGTGTTTCCTAAAGTATGCGTTGGCATTGTTTACCGGCGCATACTTGTCATTTTTTATTCTTAAAACACAGGAGGCCAAGTGGCTAAAGTTGGTTTAACCAGCCAAGAGGCTGAGCAGTCATTAAAAAAATACGGTAACAATGCGTTAAGCAAACCGCCGCAACAGACATTTTTTGAAAAACTGCTGGACAATTTCCAGGATCCCATTATCCGTATCCTTATTGTTGCGTTGTTGATCAATGTGGGCTTTGTATATATGGGTTATGCGGATTGGATTGAGACAGCGGGGATTTTTGTTGCGATTATATTGGCGACTTTTGTTTCCACCTGGTCTGAATACAGCAATGAAAATGCCTTTCAAAAGCTTCAGGAAGAAGCAAGCCGCATCACCTGCAAGGTCTGGCGTGACGGACAGCCTGTAGAATTACGCATTGACGATATTGTGGTCGGGGATGCGGTGCAGTTGGAAAGCGGCGACAAAGTCCCGGTGGACGGTGTGCTGCTGGAAGGCTCGCTGAAACTGGATCAGGCGGCTCTGAACGGGGAGAGCGAAGAAGCGGAGAAAAAACCTGTTTCCTCTGATTTTTCCTGGGGCGGAGAAACGGATTTCCTGAATCCTTACTGTATGTATCGCGGTTCTGTCGTGTTAGAAGGGCAGGGCCTGATGCGGGCGGAGAAGATTGGCGACGCATCCGTCTACGGGCAGCTGATACAGGAATTAAAAGAAGTGGAACGGGACAGCCCGCTGAAACTGAAACTAAAAAATCTGGCAGATAAGATCAGCTATTTTGGGTATGCGGGAGGCCTGCTGATTTTTATTGCGGTACTGCTGCACAAGATGTTTCTGGCTGGAGGTTGGTCTCTTTATGTCGCCGATACGGCCCGGGTACTCAGCGATGTGGTGCAGGCCCTGATCCTGGCTGTCATCATCATCGTTATGGCGGTGCCGGAAGGACTGCCCCTGATGATCGCCATCGTTTCTTCCCTGAATATGCGTAAGATGCTGAACGACCATGTGCTGGTCCGTAAACTGAACGGGATTGAAACGGCAGGCAGTTTAAACCTACTGTTTACCGATAAAACGGGAACCATTACCAAAGGAAAGCTGGAAGTCATCGGTTTTATCACCGGCGACAGGAAAGAATACGACTCTTTTGACAAACTGCCCCGGACGGTCAAAGAGTACACATATGAAAATGTGGTGCTTAACACCTCTGCTGCCATGGCAGAGGGAAAGATTTTGGGCGGAAACATTACCGAGCAGGCATTAAGCCGGTACATCGGCGATTACCGTACGGTGAACCTGCCGTTGCGCAATACATTTGTTCCTTTCAACAGTGCCAGTAAATATTCTTTTGCGGGAGTGCAGGGCGTTCGTGAATATACGCTGGCCAAAGGCGCTCCCGAAAATCTGCTCGCCTTATGCGATTATTACTGGGATGAAGAGGGACGTTGTCTTCCTTTGACGGATGCCATGAAGCAGTTGCTGGAAGACAGGATGCTGGAACTGGCAGGCCGGGCTATCCGTATGCTGGCGTTGTGCACGTATCCCGGTGCTGTGACCGGTCAGACTCTTCCGGCAAAGGGACTGGTTCTGACAGGAATTTTGGCTATCCGGGATGAAGTGCGCCCGGAAGCGGTAGAAGCTATCAAAAAAGTGCATGAAGCCGGCGTACAGATCGTCATGATCACCGGGGACCGGAAAGAGACCGCAGTGGCCATTGCCAAAGATGCCGGTCTTTTACAGCGGCCGCAGGATCAGGTCTGGACAAGCCAGGAACTGGCAACCATGTCCGATGAGGAAGTTAAATTAAATCTGCGTTATCTGCGGGTGGTATCCCGCGCACTGCCGCTGGACAAACTGCGCCTTGTTGACATTGCCCAGGCAATGAATCTGGTAACGGGCATGACCGGCGACGGCGTCAACGACTCTCCGGCGCTGAAGCGGGCTGACGTTGGCTTTGCCATGGGCAGCGGAACTGAGGTTGCCAAAGAAGCAGGGGATATCGTCATACTGGATGATAATTTCCTGTCCATCAAGCAGGCGATTCTGTACGGCCGCACCATTTACAATTCGATCTGTAAATTTATTACTTTCCAGCTTTCTATTAACTTTTCCGCGGTGGTCATTAACTTTATCGCACCGTTTATCGGCGTGGAAAAACCGTTGACCATCATCCAGATACTGTGGATCAATCTGGTGATGGATACGCTTGCTGCCCTGGCTTTTGGCGGCGAGCCCGCGCTGGAAAAATATATGCAGGAAAAACCCAAGCAGCGCGGTGGCCCGATTGTTTCCAAAGGCATGATGTCAACCATTGTGTTAAGCGGCTTATGGATGACACTGGTGGCGATTGCCTTTTATAAAAGCGCCTGGGTGGACTCCCTGTTCCGCGACGCGCCGGATCATATTTACACGTATACAGGATTTTTCTGTGCCTATATTTTCATGGCGGTAGCCAACGGGTTTAACGTCAGGGTGGAAGGCTTGGATCTTCTGGACCATATCGCAGATAATCCGGGCTTTATCCAGGTCATGGGTGGCATCGTTATCATCCAGTTCCTGCTGACACTGTTTGGTGGAAGCGTGCTCCGTACCGTTCCCCTGAACGGACAGGAATGGAGCTTTGTCCTGCTTTGCGCCATTTCCATTATCGTCGTGGACAGTCTGCGCAAATTGTTCCGTCAGCACTTTGGCTATCACGCGCCAACGAATAAATGAGGAAGGAAATAGTTTTATGGCTGTGGAAAACGAAATGTATCCGTATCTGGTAATCCTTTTCATTTTACTTTGCGGTTCCGCGTTTTATTCCGCATCGGAAACGGCCCTCAGTACCGTGAATAAGATACGCATTAAACATCTGGCCCGGAACGGGAACAAGCAGGCGGCCGGGATATTAAAACTGCTGGAGCATTTTGATGAAGTGCTTTCCACTATTCTGGTAGGGAACAATATTGTCAACATAGCTATGGCTTCCATTGCTACCCTGCTGTGCATCAAACTGTTCGGAGATGAGAGCAGTGTATCGATAGCTACTGCCATTACTACGGTTATCGTCATTGTTTTTGGGGAGATTTCACCCAAAAGTCTGGCCAAAGAGTATTCCGAACCGTTTTTGCTTGCCGTGCATAAGCTGCTGTGGTGGAACACCATGCTGTTTACCCCCCTTAATTATTTTTTTAAAAAGCTGAAGAATTACATTAGTAGCAAAATTTCCGGGAATAAGACTGCCAGACCTTCCATTACCGAAGCCGAACTGAAGGTGATGGTTGACGAAGTGGAAAATGAAGGGACCATCAGCGAGGAAGAAAGCGATCTGATCAAGTCTGCCATTGAGTTTAACGACATCCGGGTAAAAGAAATTTATACGCCCCGGGTCGATATGGTAGCCTGCAGTGTGACTAACAGCAACGCGGAGATTTACCGCCTGTTTACCACGAATCATTTTACCCGTATCCCCGTTTACGACGCGGAAGAAAATAATATTATCGGCTTGCTGCATGCCAAGGATTTTTACAATTCGTATTTAAAAGACCCGAAGTTTAACATCAAAACCATTTTAAAAAACGTTGCCTACGTCCACCGCTCCACAAAAATTTCCCTGCTGCTGAAAAATCTCCAGCACAATAAATTACAGATGGCAGCTGTAATTGACAGCTACGGAAGCGTTGCCGGCATCATTACGATTGAAGACATAATGGAAGAGCTGGTGGGAGAAATTTGGGACGAACATGATGAGGCGGTATCCGTATTCCATAAACTGGGTAACAACAGATACCTGGTCTCCTGCGACAGCAATTCCCGTAACGCCAGTCTGCGCGACCTGTTCGAATACATGCAGCTGGACTTTGACCTTTACAATCTGGAAAACCAGTCCATCAGCGGCTGGGTCGTGGAATCTCTGGGTGAAGTTCCGAAAAAAGGAGATAGCTTTACCTATCGGGATTTAAACGTTGCAGTGACGAAAGTCGACCGGCACCGTCTGAAGAAAATTATTGTTACGCATGTAATCGGAAACGGAAAGGAAAAGCCGGAAGAAAAGAAGTAGGCAAGGCGGTTTTTTGAGAAAATTTGAAACAGAAATTGACTTATTTTTTGCTATTTGATATAATTTCTGTCAACTTAAATATGAAGAGAGGATCAGGAAATGAAAGCACCGTTGAAGAAGTATATCCCTTTTGCACAGATTCCATTGGAGCATCGTGACTGGCCGGACCATATCATTGACAAGGCGCCTGTTTGGTGCAGCGTGGACCTGCGGGACGGCAACCAGGCGCTGGTAACGCCTATGCAGCTACATGAAAAGCTGCGCATGTTCCGTACGCTGATCGATATCGGTTTCAAGGAAATCGAGATTGGCTTCCCTTCCGCTTCGGAAACCGAATATGAAATTATCCGTACCCTGATTGAACAGGACTTGGTACCGGACGACGTGTACCTGCAGGTGCTGGTGCAGGCGAGACCGGAGCTGATCAAGAAGACGTTTGAGTCCGTCAAAGGCGCCAAAAACGTAATCATCCATTTTTATAATTCAACATCTACGTTGCAGCGCAAGATCGTTTTCCAGAAAGATATGGACGGTATCGTGGATATCGCAGTGCAGGGCGCAAAGCTGATCCGCCAGCTGACGGAAGAGGAAATTGCACGCAGTGGCATGAATATCCGCTATGAGTATTCCCCGGAAAGCTATACGGGAACGGAGCAGGATTTTGCTGTCCGCATCTGCCACGAAGTAATGGAAGCGCTGGGCGCGACGAAAGAAAAACCGGTCATCATCAACCTGCCAGCTACGGTGGAGATGTGTACCCCCAATACCTATGCAGACCAGATTGAATATTTTATCAAGCATCTGCCCAATCGGGAAGCGGCAATCATCAGCCTGCATCCCCATAACGACCGGGGCACGGGCGTGGCCTGCGCGGAACTGGGCCTGCTGGCAGGAGCGGAACGCATCGAAGGCTGTCTGTTCGGCAATGGGGAACGTACCGGAAATCTGGATATCGTAACGGTAGCGCTGAATATGTACACCCAGGGTGTGGACCCGAAACTGGACTTCCACGATATTTTGTCTGTGGGCCGGGTGTATGAGGAATGCACCAAGATGGAGATCCCGCCCCGGCAGCCTTATGCCGGTCAGTTGGCTTTCACGGCATTTTCCGGATCCCATCAGGACGCTATCAAAAAAGGCTTTGATTATATGAAGAATACCGGCACGGAATACTGGGAAGTTCCATACCTGCCTATCAATCCGGAAGATATCAACCGGCAGTACGATCCCATCATCCGCATCAACAGTCAGTCCGGCAAGGGCGGCGCGGCCTATGTGCTGGAACAGGCGAAAGGTTACCGCATGCCCAAGGCCATGCAGCCTGAGTTCGGCGACATTGTCAAAGCGGCGGCGGACGCGTACGGCGATGAACTGAACGAAGTCCAGATTGTTTCCCTGTTCAACAAAGAGTTTGTGGACCTGAAAGGGAAGTACGAACTGGTTGAACGGCACTTCCATCAGGCCAAACAGTCGGAGACTGATCAGGAGAATCCCACTGTTTTTACCGGTGTCATTGCTGTGGACGGACAGAAAACCGATGTAATCGGCAGAGGCAACGGCCCTATCGACGCATTCTTCAACGCGCTTTCAAAAGTCGGCGTTACGGGATATAAGTTCATCAACTACGATGAACACGCCATCAGCGTCGGTTCCAATGCCAAGGCTATCTGCTATATCGAACTCCAGAAGCCGGACGGCTATCATATTTTCGGTGTAGGTATTCACAGCGGTATCGTTGTGGCTTCTCTGCTGGGAATCCTGTGCGCCATCAACCGGGCGGAAAAACAGAAAGCATAAAGTGCTGATTCATTTCTCAGCACTACATTAACAACAACTCTTATTCTTTCTTCAAAGGCTGCGGTAACTTCCGCAGTCTTTTTTTACAATATTTTTATATAACAATAATTAAATTTCATATGAATAAAAGAAGTGATTTTTTGCAACAGAAGTCATGAATCCTGATTTCTATAAAATTGTTATTTTATTTTTTATCAGGAATTATTCTCATGTATCATGTATACATAATGGATTTTCTATGCTATAATAGTGAAGCAAGAATTTGCACAGACAACAGTCTTTAATGAAATTTAAAATATGATTTTGTGAAGTCCGGTAAAGGAGTGGTAAGATGACAGATGTAAAACCCTTGCAGATTACGGAAACCGTATTGCGGGACGGCCCGCAGTCTTTGGTTGCGACCCGGATGCGGGTGCAGGATATGATCCCGGTTCTGGAAAAACTTGACAATGTTGGCTATCATGCTATCGAAGCATGGGGCGGCGCAACCTTTGACGCCTGCCTTCGTTTTCTGGACGAAGATCCCTGGGGCCGGCTGCGCATTTTACGGCACCGTATGCCGAAAACTCCCATTCAGATGCTGTTGCGTGGTCAGAACTTGTTAGGCTATAATCATTATGCGGATGACGTAGTTTCTGAGTTTATTAAAAAGAGTGTAGAGAACGGTGTTTCCATCATCCGTGTGTTTGACGCATTAAATGATACGAGAAATCTGGAAACATCCTTTAAGGCAGGCAAAAAAGCCGGAGCCCATATGCAGGGAGCATTAGTATATACCACCAGCCCTTATCATAAGCCGGAAGACTTTGTCAGACTGGCAAAAGAAATGGTACAGATGGGAGCGGATTCCATTTGTATTAAAGACATGGCAGGTCTTTTGAGTCCCTACGGTGCGGAAAATCTGATTAAAGCGTTAAAAAAAGAAATCACGGTTCCGCTGGAGTTACATAACCACTGCACGACCGGTTTAGGCCATATGACGGCGATGAAAGCGGCGGAAGCCGGTATAGATATCATTGATACGGCTTTGGCCCCGTTCTCGGGCACGACCAGCCAGCCCTGTACTGAAGCCATGGTGGCGACATTAAAGGAAAGTCCCCGGGATACCGGATTGGACCTGGAAACATTAAATGACCTGGCGGAATATTTCACCGGCGTTAAGAGTAAAATAGTGAATGAGTTCCATGTAAACCCGAACTTTAACGTAAATCCCAAAGTGCTGCTGTACCAGATTCCCGGCGGCATGCTCTCCAACCTGCGCAGCCAGATGGCGGGCATGGGCATTGGCGACAAGCTGGACGAAGTGCTGAAGGAGATGCCCCAGGTACGGAAAGATTTAGGCTATCCGCCTTTGGTAACACCTACCAGCCAGATCGTCGGTTCCATGGCGGTTATGAATGTAGCGATGGGCCGTTACAAGATGATTCCCCGGGAAGTAAAGGAACTGATCCGCGGCCGCTATGGCAAAACTGCCGGCCCTATCAATCCGGAAGTGCAAAAGCTGGCCATTGGGGATGACCCGGTTATCGACCACCGTCCTGCCGACGACATTAAACCGCAGCTTAAAACGATGCGGGACCGGCTGGATGAAGCAGGGTATCCCGGACTCAGCGTGGAAGACGTATTGTCTTATGCGTTATTCCCGGATGTTGCGTTAAACTATTTCCGCAGCCACAGATAAGTTTGAAAGGAGCCTTTGCATGGCAAAAATAATAACCGATAAAGTGACCTGGGTTGGCAAGATCGACTGGGAGTTAGTGTATTTTCACGGCCATGAGCTGTCCACTTACAAGGGTTCTTCCTACAACTCTTATCTGGTGCAGGACAAAAAGACCGCACTGATCGATACCTGCTGGAAACCTTATGACGAGGAGTATGTAAATAATTTAAAAGAAACGATTGACCTGAACAAGATCGATTACGTGATCATGAACCACAACGAAATTGATCACAGCGGCGCATTATGCGCCCTGATGCGGGAGATTCCAAATGTTCCCATTTACTGCACCAAAAAGGGCGAAGGCATCATCCGGGGACACTATCATCAGGATTGGAATTTTGTAAACGTAAAGACAGGGGACGCCCTGGATCTGGGAGACACAAAGCTTGTCTTCATTGAAGCGCCCATGCTGCACTGGCCGGACACTATGTTCACTTACATGACCGGCGAAAACATTCTGTTCAGCAACGACGGCTTCGGCCAGCACTTTGCCAGCGAAGAGATGTACAATGATAAGGTTGACGCCCATGAAATGTACAGCGAAGCCATGAAGTATTACGTCAACATCCTGAACCCTTACAGCCCCATGGTGACCCGTAAGATCAAAGAGATTCTGGCTATGAACGTTCCGGTGGATATGATCTGCCCCAGCCACGGCATCATCTGGCGGGATAATCCGTTGCAGATTGTGGAGACCTATCAGAAATGGGCGGCCAATTATCAGGAGAATCAGATTACGTTTGTGTACGACACCATGTGGGAGTCTACCCGTCGCATGGCGGAATGCATCGCGGAAGGCATCCGTGAGGTTGATCCGGACGTAGTCATTAAGCTGATGAACGCGGCGAAGGAAGATAAGAGCGATATCGCCACGGAAGTGTTCAAATCCAAAGCAATTTTGGTTGGCTCTCCTACCATCAATTACGGGTTCGCCTATTCTATCGGCGGTATGCTGGAACTGATCCGGGGCCTGAAGTTTAAAAACAAAAAGGCCGCGGCCTTTGGCAGCTACGGCTGGAGCGGCGAAGCGGTGAAACTGATGACCGAATTGCTGCAGGGGGCGGGTTTTGCTATTGTGAATGACGGGATCCGTTGTCAGTGGGTACCGGACGAAGCACACATAGAAGAATGCCGCGAGTACGGTCGTGCTTTCGCGGAAGCAGTAAAATAGTTTTCTGTTTTACGGAAACAGTTTTTAGGAAAAGCAGCAGGTGATTTTCCTGTTCGGGGATGATCACCTGCTTTGCTGTGATTTGGGCAGCAATGTAAAGGATTTTGCATGAAAACAACAGTAATTTTAATTCGCCACGGGGAAACAGACTGGAATGTGGTGCGCCGTTTCCAGGGACTATCAGACATTCCCCTGAATGATACGGGAAGACTGCAAGCCGGGTTTGCCAAAAACGGGCTGCAGGATAGGGAATTGGATGCTATTTACACCAGTCCGTTGCTGCGTGCGACGGAAACGGCGGAAATTATCCGTGGCGACAGGAAGATCCCCATTTACCCTGTACAAGGATTGCGGGAAATGGGCATAGGCGAATGGGAAGGCTTGCTGGTATCGGAAATTGACGAAAGATATTCCGGCCAGTATGATCTCTGGCGCACCGCTCCTACGCAGATCCGTCTTAAAGGCGGGGAGCCGTATACGGAAACACAGAAGCGGGCCTGGAAAACTTTTTGGGAAATTGTAAAAAAGCATGAGGGAAAAACCGTTTTGGTCGTTTCTCACATGATGTGTATCAGCAGTATCCTGCTCACAGTTGCAGGGCTTCCGCTGGATGATATCTGGCAGTATCCCATCCGTAACGCGGCCCTGAACATTGTGGAAGTGGACAGTGACGGCAAGGCAGCGATTACAGCCTGGAGTAAGGACGATCATATTCCGGACGAATTCAAAATAAAACAGCCCTTTGGCAGGCAATAACAAACACCTTGCAGGTTCGCAAATTTTGTATTTGCGAACCTGTATTAGTGTTACTTACGATACAATCTGCTTTAAAATGCAGCTTTATTGCTGAAAATTGTTCATCAATTAAAAATTTTGTTGACAGAACGGCGAAGTTGGCTATAATTTGAAATAATGGTTCTATATCATACTTTGTAAATATGATATAAAATTTTCAGGAAACGCTGATGAAATGAGTTTGCAGACTTGCTGAGAAATTGGATCAGTGATTTCCAAAAAAGAATGTAACGGAGGGGAAGGTACATGTTTTTGAAAAAAGTATCATTGATCCTGGCAACGGCTCTTCTGGCTTTCAGCCTGACGGGCTGCGGCGGCGGAGACAAAAAAGAGGAAAAGAAAGCGCCGGTAGCGGACAAACCGATTAAAATCGGCGTAACTGCAGGCCCGCACGCGGAAATTATGGATAACGTAAAGAAGCTGGCAGAGAAGCAGGGGCTGAAGATCGAAGTGGTGGAATTCAACGATTTCGTTACGCCCAACGTTGCCCTGAACCAGGGCGAACTGTTTGCCAACAGCATGCAGCACGCGCCATATCTGGCGGCGACCCTGAAAAAAGAACCCAGCTTTAAATTAAAAGAATGCTTCAAGACCGTAATTTTCCCTATGGCTGTATATTCCACCAAAGTGAAAAAAGGTGAGACCATTCCTGACGGCGCTACCGTTGCGATCCCCAACGACCCGTCCAACGGCGGCCGCGCGCTGCTGATGCTGGACAATGCGGGACTGATCAAAGTGAAAGATAAAACCAATTCCGTTACCGCATTAACGGACGTGGTGGAAAACAAACACAACTTTAAATTCCAGGAGCTGGACGCAGCCGGCATTCCCAGAAGCATTGGGACTGAATCCTCTGAAGGACGCCATCATTGTGGAAGGCGCGGACAATCCCTATGTAAATATTTTTGTTACAACGGAAAAGAATTTCAACGATCCGCGGATCAAACAGATTGAGAAAGTGTACCGCTCGGAAGAAAACAAGAAGTTTATTATTGATCACTTCAAGGGCAGCATTCTCAGCGCATGGTAATTACATATTTTTTATAAACAAAATCCCCAATTGCAATTTGCGATTGCAATTGGGGAATCGTTTTTTGCAGGGACTGTACAGAAAAAATGTTGCAGGCCGATGTATGCAATGATATTATATATAACACATATAAGAAAAATAAAAAACAAAGAGCAGGAGTGATTTGATGCGTGCAGTGGTAACTAGAGTGAAAGAAGCATCGGTAGTAATTGAAG
>CAJODT010000046.1 GCA_905233365.1 uncultured Succiniclasticum sp. | reverse complement strand
AACCCGATTTTCCTGTCGGCGGTTATTTCTTTGAAGAATTTCCCAACCTGCAGGTCATGATACATCTGATGGAGGTAGTAATACCCGATGTTCTTCAATGCGGAGGCGGAAACGATGTTGTCGGAAGCCTTGACCTTTTTGTCGAAGTCTATGGAAAGCTCCATGGAGACTTTGGCATTTTTCATCTCCTCATTATATTCTGCTACCTGTTCCTTGGCATACGCTAAGGGGTCATTTGTGATAGCGAGAAGCTCCGAGTGTTTCCCAATGCGTTTGACATTGCGTGTGGATGTCTTATTCCCATTGCGGTAGCCCTGCTGGATAAAGTAGGTTGGATTCTTGGATTTTCTGTCATAGTACAGTTTCATATAGGAATTATAACACAGCACCACAAAATATACAACACCATACAACATTTATTTTGACGAAATTTGACAAAAAGATACCGCCGTTTGGCGGTTTGCTGGCATTTTTCCTTTATCCAACTGTCGAAAACCCGAACCTGTTCATACTACTCTTATCAACTTTTGCTTGACAAATACAGCATATTTGCTATAATGCTTTATCATAAAAGTATTGAACGAGCAGGACAATGGCGTCTGAAGCGCTTTTGTCCTGCTCGTTTTCTATATATGATATGTGTGAAAGGAAGTGGAATCCATGCAGGAAATGCTTGTACACAAGGAGCAAATCAACGAGCAGCTTGCTCGATACGGCGTGAAGTTTGGCATCTACAAAAACGGCGTGTTCCATGAGCGCCTGTTCCCCTTTGACCCTATTCCGAGGCAGATCGGGCAAGATGATTTTTCTTTGCTAAAGAAGGGACTGCGCCAGCGCGTCATGGCGCTCAACCGCTTTCTTTCGGACATTTACGGGAACAAAGAGATTCTTCGTGATGGAATCATTCCTGAGGAATTTGTCTATCGTTCTCCGGGGTATCTAGCGGAATGTGAAGGCATTGTGCCGCCGGAATCCATTTACAGCCACATTTCCGGCATCGACCTTGTTTTGGGGAAGGACGGCATATGGTATGTTCTGGAGGACAACTTGCGCATTCCCTCTGGTGCATCGTATCCATTGATTGCCCGTTCGCTTTGCCGGAATTGCAGTCCCAATACCTTTCGGAGGAATTCCGTGCAGGACAACCGCGATTATGGCGCGATGCTCAAGAAAGTCATGGATCATGTGAATCGAGGAGGCATCAATGTCATCTTCACGCCGGGGCGTTACAATGCGGCGTATTTTGAGCATTCCTATCTTGCGGAACAGTCGGGGGCAATCCTTGCCGAGAGCGCGGACTTGTTCGTAGACCGGCAGGTGCTTTACTATCGGACATGCCAGGAGCCTGTGCGAATCGGGGCAATTTACCGCCGTGTGAGCGATGAGTATCTCGATCCGCTCTGTTTCGAGCCGTCCTCTCTCATCGGGGTTCCGAATCTCATGGATGCCTATCGTGCAGGCAATGTTGCCGTCTTGAATGCTCCGGGAAACGGAGTGGCAGACGATAAAGGCATTTACTATTTTGTTCCCAAAATGATTTCTTATTATTTGGGGGAATCTCCAATTCTCCGCAATGCGCCCACCTATCTTCCCTATTTTCGGGAGGATATGGAATTCACCTTGTCTCATTTGCATGAGCTTATCATAAAGGATGTGGCAGAGGCGGGCGGTTATGGGGTCGTGTTCGGCTGCGGCCTGTCGAAAGAGGAGTTGGGCGATCTCAAGGAAACGATACAAAAGGAGCCGCGTCGGTTCATATCCCAATCCGTCATTGATTTTCAGGAGCTTCCGATTCTGGAAGATGGACAACGGGTCATGCGCAAGGCAGATCTGCGTGCCTTCGTCCTCAGCGGCGAGGACGTGCAGGTATGGCCCAGCGGACTGACCCGGTTCTCCCGGAACCCGGACAGCTTCGTGGTGAATTCTTCGCAGGGAGGAGGTTTCAAGGACACATGGATAGTTTGTCAGTAAGCAAATTGAACCGGCTCTACTGGTTGGGGCGATATTATGAACGGCTGTCTTCCACTCTGGCTTATCTGTGGGACTGGTATGATGTGATGATTGACGGAGAAATCGATTATCCTGATTTCTGCCGGAAGCTGAGCATTGACTGCTGTTACAAAGATGATAAAGATTTTATGCACAATTATGTGTTTGATAAAAACAATCCGGATTCCCTGCGTACGGTGGCGGACGCCATGCTGGGCAACGGCATGATGCTGCGGGAAGTCATCGGCAGCCGCACGCTGGCTTATTTGGAACTGGCGGTGATGGGGATGAAGAGCGCGGAAGAAAGCGACAGTCCCACATTGCCGCTGCAGCGGGTCATTGATTTTATCATGGCCTTCCGCGGCAGTTACGATGATATGATTGATGACGAAAATGTGCGGAACATTATCAAATGTGCTGCCGGTGTGGAGAGATTGAGTTTATATCTGCGCCTGGGCTGGCATTTGGATTTGGTGAAGTCGGAAATCGGCAAGCTGATGAAGCGGATGAACCGCACTTCATTGCAACCGTCTCATGCTTCGTTACAGGTACTGTTGTCTGCGAAAAATCCGGAAACGCCGGAAGACCGTAAGAAGCTGCTGGATGCGGCAGAGAATCTGTTTGTAGTGTGAGGGAGAAAATGTATCGGGAATTATCCTTTTATTTTGATACAGTATTGAATTTTTCAGGTTCCGTAACGGAACATAACTTCCTGTTGCGTTGCATTCCTGCAGATGCTCCGGAACAGAGCATCCTTTCCTATACGCTGACAGTGTATCCGGACGGTGCGGCGTCTTTGGGCCGTGACTCTTTCGGTAACGTGGTGCGCGCGGGCAGGGTGGTGGAAGCTCACGATTCGTTCCGCTACACTCTGCAGGGCATGGCGTACCGTGACGATTCGTTGCGTGTGCCTGAAGAGGCGGCGCCCTTTTACCGGTATTCATCATCCTTGACTCAGGTTACGCCGGAACTGCAAGCGTTTTATAAAAATATTGTAAAAGACGTAGCCGGTTGGGGTGGTAGTGCAGTGCAAATGCAATCGCAAGACGGAACGCAGGTACAAAGCATTACGGCATTGAATTCATTGGAGAAAGCTAAAATCCTCAGCGCGAAGGTGCATGATTATTTTACTTACACACCTGGTGAAACCAATGTGATGACAACAGCAGGTGAAGCCTTTGCCGAAGGGAAGGGTGTGTGCCAGGACTATGCCCATGTGCTGATTACTCTGTGTCGTATGGCAGGCATGCCAGCCCGGTACGTCAGCGGTCTCTTCATTGGGGAAGGGGCCAGCCATGCATGGACGGAAATCTGGATGGACGGCCTGTGGTACGGCATCGACCCCACTCACAATTGTCCGGCAGATGAAGCATATCTGAAAATTTGTATAGGACGCGATTACAGCGACTGCCCGCTGGAGCGCGGCGTGTTCTCCGGCTGGGCGAAGCAAAGTCAGAAAGTGTTTACAAAAGTTACTGATTAAGGAGATCCTATGATAAAAACTGTGATCAAAGCGTCTCTTCCGGTGGGGGAGGCGCTTGTCATTCAAAAGAATCGCATTATGGGCGCAGATCCGGAAAGCCGTCGGCTGGCCATCGTCACTGGTACCCACGGTGACGAACTGGAAGGACAGTATGTGTCCTGGCAGCTGGCCCGGGTGCTGGGGAAAAAGAAGAAAAGCCTGCGGGGCACGGTGGACATTTATCCGGCGCTGAATCCTTTGGGCATCAGCACCATTTACCGTGGCCTGCCGGGTTTCGATCTGGACATGAATCGGATTTTCCCGGGCAGCCGCAGCGAGACAATGTTTGACTACATTGCCGACGGCATCATCCGGGACATTAAAGGAGCGGACCTGTGCATTGACATTCATGCCAGCAATATTTTCTTGCGTGACATTCCCCAGGTGCGTATCAATAAAAAGACGGAAAAGGAACTGGTGCCGCTGGCGAAACTGCTGAACATGGATTATATCTGGGTTCACAGCGCGGCTACGGTACTTGAGAGCACGCTGGCCTACAGCCTGAATATGCTGAAGACGAAAACGCTGGTGGTGGAAATGGGCGTGGGCATGCGCATCACCCAAAGCTACGGCGACCAGCTGATTACAGGTATTTTATCTGTCATGACCCATCTGGGTATGCTTACCGGACGGGCGCCAAAAATAAAGAAGCCTGTTATCAGTACGGACGGCAGTGTGGCCTTTATCAACGCGAATGCTTCCGGCTTTTTCATGCCTCAGGTCATGCATGGGGAGTATGTGAAGAAGGGGCAGCTTGTGGGTTTCATCGCCGATTCCCTGAATGGTGTTACAAAAGAGGAACTCTTCAGTCCGGTGGACGGCATGGTCTTCACCCTGCGCGAATACCCGGTGGTCAACGAAGGTTCGCTGATTGCCCGGATCCTGGGAGGCATGAAATGATGAGCAATAACGTTTTACAGTTTTTCGTGCGAAAGCATTTCATGCGGCTGACTAATGATTATGGGAGGCATCTATCATGAGACAAATTAAACTGTTTACCATTGATGCGCTTCCGTATCGCCAGCCAATCCCGGTGTATGGGTATCGCTTTGGCTCACGGGAAAAGACGCTGGCAGTCATGGGCTCCATTCGCGGAGACGAAGTGCAGCAGATGTATGTGGCGGCGCGGCTGGTTCGCAAGCTTTCGGAGCTGGAGAAGCAGGGCGCTTTCGCACAGGACCTCGGCGTGCTGGTGGTTCCCTGCGCCGGACAGTTCTCCATGAATGTAGGCAAACGTTTCTGGCCGCTGGATAATACAGACATCAACCGTATGTTCCCCGGTTACGGAGCAGGGGAAACGACCCAGCGGCTGGCAGACCGGATCTTTACGGCGCTGCAGGGTTACAAATGGGGTATTCATCTGTCCAGCTTTTATCTCCCCGGGGACTTTGTACCCCATGTGCGGATCATGGATACGGGATACGAGGATAATGAAGAAGGGCTGGATTTCGGTTTGCCGTACCTGATGATACGCAAGCCCCGCCCCTATGACACGACTACGCTGAATTACAATTGGCAGGTGTGGGAGACCAGGACCTTTTCCATCTATACCCGTACAACGGACCGCATTGATGAGGAGAGTGCGGAAATGGCGGCGGACAGCATACTGCTTTTTCTGGCAAAAAAAGGAATGCTGCCTTATAAACTGCCAAAGGGCGTGCTGCAATTCCTGTCCGAGAGAGGCATGCTGACCGGCAAATTGACGGAGGGTTCAAAAACGATAACAGTAAAAGAAGAAAATCTTGTAAACATCCACAATAAAACAGGCGGCATCCTGATCCGTTACCGTCATCCGGCAGATTTTGTAAAAGCAGGTAATCTGTTAGCAGAAATTATCGATCCTTATACCACGGATGTACGGGAAAGGATTTGTGCGCCGGCGGACGGGACACTGTTCTTTGCCCATCACGCCCAGCTGATTGCGGGTCACTCTATCGTGTACCGGCTGATAGTACAGAGGTAAAGGTTTGCTAAAAAACAGATGAAATCAGCCCTTAAAGTTGTGCAGATCCAGAGGCAGGCGATGCAACTTTCTGTCTTTGATTGTTTGGTAAGGTGGGTTCATATTTTACTTGCAGTCTTTCCCATAGTGCGATACAATATAAAGGCAGTTTGGTTTATTCATTATTTAGGGTAAATTTTGAAAAATGGCGAATGCACTTGCCGGCGATGTTGCCAAAAGCGGTCCAGGCTTTCCGGCGGCGTACTTGCCGGGAGACACTGATTGATTGGTGTTTCGCAAAACGCTTTCCTGTTTTTCACGTAAGAAAAGTTGAGGGGATTTGACAAATGAGTGGATACTTTGGCGTAGTATCAAAAGAAGATTGCGTATTTGATCTGTTTTTCGGCACGGATTACCATTCCCATTTGGGAACCCGCCGGGCCGGACTGGCGGTGTACGGGGAAGACGGCTTCAACCGGTCCATCCACAATATTGAAAACTCTCCCTTCCGTACTAAGTTCGATGACGACGTCCATCACATGAAAGGCAACCTGGGTATCGGCTGCATTTCTGATTTTGAAGCACAGCCTCTGATTGTACGGTCCCATCACGGAACATACGCTATCACCACTGTCAGCAAGATTAATAACATGGATGAGCTGGTGGCAGGCATTATGAAAAAAACCGGCACCCATTTCCTGGAGATGAGCGGCGGTTCCATCAACGCTACGGAACTGGTGGCTACTCTGATCAACCAGAAAGATAATCTGATTGAGGGTATCCAATACGCACAGCAATGCGTAGAAGGTTCCCTCTCCCTGATGATCATGACGCCTCAGGGCATTTATGTGGCCCGGGACAAGGTGGGCCGTACGCCTATGATTTTAGGTAAAAAAGCAGAAGGCTTCTGCGCCACGTTTGAATCCACGGCCTATTTGAATCTGGGTTATGAGGATTACAAAGAGTTAGGTCCCGGAGAAATCGACATCATGACGCCGGAAGGTGTGCAGGTGCTGGCAAAACCCGGATCCAAAATGAGGGTCTGCACGTTTATGTGGGTGTATTACGGATATCCGTCTTCTTTCTATGAAGGTGTATCCGTGGAACAGATGCGGTACAACTGTGGCAAATATATGGCCCGGCGGGATCACATTAGGGAAGACGCAGTGGATAATGTAGCCGGTGTTCCGGATTCCGGTATCGCCCATGCGGTCGGTTATGCCAATGAAAGCCGGATTCCTTTCTCGCGTCCGCTGATCAAATACACGCCGACCTGGCCCCGGTCTTTTATGCCAACCATTCAGAGCAAACGGAACCTGATTGCCAAGATGAAACTGATTCCGGTACACGAACTGATTGAAGGCAAACGTATCATCCTGATCGACGATTCCATTGTAAGGGGAACGCAGTTGCGGGAAACTACAGAATTCCTGTTTAAGTCCGGGGCGAAAGAAGTGCATGCCCGTCCGGCCTGCCCGCCGATTACGTTTGGCTGCAAGTTCCTGAATTTCTCCCGTTCCAATTCGGAAATGGAACTGATCGCCCGGCAGATCATCGCTAAAGAAGAAGGGGAAACTGTTGCCCGGGAGATTTTGGAAGACTATTGCAATCCGGATTCGGACCGGTACCATGCGATGGTACAGGGCATCTGCAAGAAGATGGGCTTTACCAGCCTTGCTTTCAACCGTCTGGATGATATGGTCAAGGCGGTAGGCATTGACCCGGATAAGCTTTGTACGTATTGCTGGAACGGGAAAGACTGAGCTAATTTTTAATAGAAACATAAAACAGCGTGCAGGGATTTCACAAATCCCTGCACGCTGTTTGTTGTTTAAAGTTTGATATTTTAATCCTTAATACGAATAGATCACTCCGAACAAAGCTGTCCGTCCGTATGCGGGGAAGTCCCCGATGTTGCGGGAACCTAACGCTTCATAGGACGCATTGAACAGGTTGTGGACTTTGAGGTAGGTGCTCCAGTGTTTGTTAAACTTGTAGCTCATGTTAAGGTCTACCACGAAATAATTGCCAGAGTACCAGTTGCTGTTCCGCCCGAAACCAGAGGTGAGCAGGATGTTGTTGGACCAGCGTTTGTCTTTGTAGCGTAAGGCGGCTTTCAGCTGGTGGCGGGCTACTTCAGATGTATAGGACGGGTCCAGACCGCCCCAGTTGGTCTTGGAATTGGTGTAGGTATAGGAGAAGGTGGCGTTGTATTTGGGACTGAACACACTTGTAACGGCAAGACGCGCGCCCTGTTGGTGCTGTCCTCCAAAGTTGTCGGGCCGCCACTGATTAGTGGCATTGTTGTAGTACCATAGAATTGTATGCTTCGTATAGCCTATAAAGCCGCCCAGGTCGGCGTACACTTTATTATTAAACTGATGGCGGATGCCGGCATTTACTTTCCAGCCCTTTTCCGGTTCCAGATTGGGGTTCCCCTGGATCCGCTGGTTGTTATAATATAATTCATCCAATGTGGGCACTGCATAAATGTGTTGCAGTGAACCATAGAAGGTGGTCTTTTTGTCAGGACGATATTCGGCGCCGCTGGACGAAATGTAGTGGTTGCCGAATTTACTGTTATGATTGATGCCGCTGGTACCGGTGAGGATCAGCTTGTTGAAACGCCGCACGGTCTTCACAAAAGCATTCAGATTGCTCATGCTTTTTTCATAATTTTTGCCAAAGCTGCGGTTAGGATTGTCAACTCCCGGAAAGCCC
The DNA here is from genome assembly GCA_905233365.1 of uncultured Succiniclasticum sp. Taxonomy (GTDB): domain Bacteria; phylum Bacillota; class Negativicutes; order Acidaminococcales; family Acidaminococcaceae; genus Succiniclasticum. The sequence continues at coordinate 3,808 of CAJODT010000046.1, read as the reverse complement.
GGAACAAGAGCGCCTGGGGCAGGGTTGCCTGCAACATCGTAATTATTTTCATTGTTCACACTGGTATGACGCCAGGACAGCCCGGCGGAGATGGTGTGGTCTTTGCTGATGCGCCAGCCATCCCGCCAGTCGATACCGTTGGTGTGTGTCTTCCAGCGTCCGAAAGAAGGCTGGGCTTCCTGATCCTTTGTGCCGAAAGGACGATAGGTGTCGCCCTGGTTGTAGTAATGGTACAGGGAAATGTAGCCGGGCGCGGCTGTGTTTTCTTTATAATTGTAGGTCAGCGCGAAATGGTTGGCCATTTTTTCGTAATTATAGTCAGTGGGGTTACGGCGCGAATACCAAAGTCCTCTGTCGTTGCTGAAATGACCGTAGGTAAAGGTGAGGGACTTGTTTTTACCCAGCTGCCGGTCAATGCGGAAGTACATTTCCCGCCGGTTCACGGCGGAGTTGGGCATGGTCTCTTTATTCCCATCAACACTTTTGTAATGCAGGGCATCCAGATTAGAACGTCCGCCGGTAGCAGTCCAGCTCCAGCCCTTGCCACTGCCTGCCAGTTGTGTTTCCCAGCGCCAGGCGTCGTAAGGCCCCCGGGCTGCTTCAAATTTAAATTCGTGCTCTTTGCCTTTTTTCGTAATAATATTGATAATGCCGCCGGGGGCATCGTCATTTAGAAAGCTGTCGCCCACGGCACCGTGCAGGATTTCAATGCGATCAATGGCCATGACCGGCGGTGTCATATCCAGGTCGTAGGTGGCCCGGCCATCGGAAAAACCGCTTTCCAAATTCTGCTTTCTGCCGTCAATGAATACGGCGACGCGGTCATCCCCGTCAATGCGGACAACCTGGTGGTTGGTGTTGACCGAACCGGGCGTAACGGTAACGCCGGGGGCGTAGGTCAGAGCCTCTGCCACGGTTTCATAATGATTGTCTGCCATTTCTTCCGCCGTGATGATGGTAGTAAATACCGGCGTCTGCCATAGATTTGTCTGATACACGGCGCTGTGGGCATCGGTCTTGTGTTCTGTTGCAAGGTCTGTTTCCTGCACCGTTTCCTTTGCATAAACGGGAAGCGTGATTGCGGAACAGGCCAGCAAGAGTACAGCAGTTGCTTTTTTCGAAAACATATATAATCCTTCTTTCTTACATTTGTGTTAAAACGTCTGCGTGTTTTGTTTCTGTTTAACATTATACACGAAAAATTGATATTGTTCCTTATTTTTTGAAAAGACTCAAAACCTTTTCAAAGTTTACAGATTTATTGAGATATTGTACACTTGCATTCTTTTTATGCTTTTTTAATGGACAAAAATCTCATTTTACGATAAAATGCTAACATGCCTATACTATTGTAGTAAATTTTATATATGGGGGTAGAGTATTGTGAAAAAGGGAGAACCTAAGACTTTGACGTACCTGTCGCTGGTGGCGGTGGTACTGGTGCTGGCAGGGCTGGCCTATGCCGTGGTGCATAACCACATGCCGGTAAAAGAGACCGCCTGGGCGCTGACGCCGCCGGTGATAGCTATTGCGCTGGCTTTGATCACCAAAGAAGTGTACAGTTCCCTGTTCCTGGGTATTCTCACCGGCGCGTTCCTGAATGCGGGCTTCGACCTGGTGGGAACGCTGAACCAGGTGTTCCAGGAAGGGCTCCTGACGGTACTGTCAGATAAATGGAACGTAGGTATTCTGATTTTCCTTGTGATTCTGGGTATGATGGTACAGCTGATGAACCGAACCGGCGGTTCTGCTGCTTTCGGGCAGTGGGCTTCCACTCATATCAAAAGTCGTGCGGGAGCGCAGCTGGCTACCATGTTGCTGGGCTGCCTGATTTTCATTGATGACTATTTCAATTGCCTGACCGTTGGTTCCGTTATGCGTCCGGTTACGGATAAATACAATATCAGCCGGGCCAAGCTGGCGTACCTGATCGATTCCACAGCAGCTCCGGTCTGCATCATCGCACCGATTTCTTCCTGGGCCGCGGCCGTGTCCGGCTTCGTAAAAGGGGAGAACGGTATCAGCATTTTCGTACAGTCCATTCCGTATAATTTCTACGCACTGCTGACCCTGGCCATGATGGTCATCATCATCTTGTTAGGCATCGATTACGGTCCCATGAAGGTGCATGAAGACAATGCGCGGCAGGGCGATCTGTTCACCACCGGTATTACGGAAGAAGCTGCCGAAACCATGAGAAAGGGAGAAAAAATCGGCAGTGTCATCGATCTGGTACTTCCCATCGTGATGCTGATCATCTGCTGCGTCATTGGTATGATCTACACCGGCGGTTTCTTTGAAGACAAGGGCTTTGTAGACGCTTTTGCCAACAGCGACGCTTCCGTGGGCCTGGTCCTCGGTTCTGCAGTTGCCCTGATCATCACTGTTGCGTTCTATCTTGTCCGTCAGTCACTGCCTTTCGCGGAATGCATGGACTGTCTGCCGGAAGGCTTCAAGCAGATGGTTTCGGCCATGCTGATCCTGTCTTTTGCCTGGGCCTTAAAAGCTATGACTGACAGCCTGGGCGCTGCCAAATACGTAGCCAGCGTAGTGGAAGGCTCTGCCGGAAACCTGATGAACTTCCTGCCGGCCATCATCTTCCTGATTGCGGTATTCCTGGCTTTTGCATCCGGGACCTCCTGGGGCACCTTCGGTATCCTGATCCCCATCGTGGTTTCCTGCTTCCAGGGCGTTGACCATCAGATGATGATCATCTCCATCTCTGCCTGCATGGCCGGTGCAGTCTGCGGCGACCATTGCTCGCCAATTTCGGATACGACGATTATGTCGTCCGCCGGGGCTCAGTGTATCCACCTGAACCATGTAACCACCCAGATTCCTTACGCTATGACGGTTGCGGTGGTTTCCTTCTTCACTTATCTGGTGGCCGGGTTCAGTAAGAGCGCCCTTGTATCACTTATATTCGGCATCGTGATCCTGTGCATGGGACTCATGGCGATGCGGAGAAGAAATTTACAGCAGTAATATAATAATGTGAATGAATTGCTGCATCGGATTGAAAATAGATTAGTGAGTAAACAAACTGTGCCTGAAGTATTGGTAATGCAATATCTGAGGGCACAGTTTTTTATGTTTCTTCACACTTTTGTATGGAAACTTGACGCTATTCGTGATAAAATATTAATAATAGCTGAACAGTTACAGCAAGGGGTTGGAACAGTAACCTGAACGGGCAGAACGACGAGGTTACGAGATGAAAAATCCTAAATATTTAAGGAGGAACTGGCATGTTAAAAGACGGAAAGATCTGGGTAGCGAATAACGATAAAGGCGAAAACATTTTCATCCTGCCGAAGATGGCAAACCGCCACGGTCTGGTAGCCGGCGCTACCGGTACCGGCAAGACCATCACCCTGAAGGTGATGGCGGAAAGCTTCAGCGACATGGGCGTGCCGGTATTCATGGCGGACGTGAAAGGCGATGTGGCGGGCATGATGTGCCCCGGTGTGGATACGGAAGATATGCAGAAGCGGATCCAGAAATTCGGTCTGACGGAAGCAGGCTTCGAATATAAAGGCTATCCTGTAACCTTATGGGATATCTTTGGGCAGAAGGGCATTCCCCTGCGCACGACGATTTCCGAGATCGGTCCCCTGCTGCTGGGCCGGATTCTGGAACTGAATGACCTGCAGACCTCCATTTTAAATATTGTCTTTAAGATTGCGGATGACAACCAGCTGCTGCTGATCGATACCAAAGATCTGAAAGCCATGCTGAATTTTGTCAATGAAAACCGTGTTAAATTCGAAGCGGAATACGGCAAGATGAGCCCTGCTTCCATCACGGC
>CAJODT010000045.1 GCA_905233365.1 uncultured Succiniclasticum sp. | reverse complement strand
TATTCGGGGCGTGGCTCAGCTTGGTAGAGCGCTTCCTTGGGGTGGAAGAGGTCGCTAGTTCAAATCTAGTCGCTCCGACCAATTAAAAAAAGACGGGAATCCGCACAGTGAGCGGGTTCCCGAATTTTTTATGTTTAACTGCAATTAACACAATTATAATCTGATTATATCTAATAGATATAACTTGTCCCAAAATCGTCCCAATTTGGTAAAAATAATGCTTTATAATTTCGTCTAATAGCGAGGAGTTTTGAACAGTAAAAAATCCCGATTTTCTAATAGAAGTGGATTTTTCTGCGGCTGTTTTGTTATAATGGTGACAGTGATACAAATCTTGCTTGTCGCGCAGAGTATTTAACAGGAGTTACAGATATGTTTTATGAAGAGCTTAAGCAAATCATAAGATTAGTTTTACAACAAGGCTTAAGTGGTCAGGCATTGATGGACGCATTAACAGCCGATGTCAATCCAACGGAATTATATGCATCGGATGATATGCTTGCTACGGATTCTTATTTTTCTCTTTTGCATTATGCGTCAGGGGAAGAAGTGGTTACAGATGCTGAATGGAAATACTTCCTGGATTGTCTGAACGGTAACAGAGTTTATAGTCTTGATGAGAAATTACAGATGACCGATAAGAACAGCATCGGTGGATCAGTATGACAAATTCTGATTTAAGTGTATATGCTGACATTTACAGAGGTGTTGGATGAAATTTTATATTGTTGATTGTTTCGCAGAAGAAAAATATCAGGGCAACGAGTTGCTTGTAGTGATACCGGAAAGGATTATCAGCGACCGGGAGCAGCAGCAGATTGCCCGCGAAATTAATTTTTCCGAGACAGCCTTTATCTTGTCCGGCAAACGTGACAACGGCGGTTACGATGTTCGTATCTGGACGCCAAATGTGGGGGAAGTTCCCTTTGCAGGACATCCGACGCTTGGAAGCGCCTATGTAATCCATCATTACATAGAGCGTGGACAAAGCAGGCAGGTAAAGCTGAATCTGAAAGTCGGCCAGATTCCCGTAGCCATTACAGAAAACGGTCTTACGATGTCCCAGAAACCGCCGGCTTTCGGGGAGATCATCTCCCAAAAGGAAATCGCGGATGTGTTTGGCATTTCCCCCGCACAGATTTCTGATGAATATCCGGTCCGGTGGGTCAGTACCGGACTGGCGGCAGTCGTCATTCCTCTGAAGGACCGGCAGAGTCTTTCACAGGTGAGAATGGACCGGGATGCGTTTGAGCAGTATATTTTCCGGCACCCTGCGAACTACTGCAGCCATCTGTTCTTTACAGATATGGGCAGCAAAACCTTTGCTGCCCGCTGCCTGATGGAAGATTTTCTGGAGGATCCCGCAACGGGCAGCGCCAACGGAGATCTGGCCGGGTATTTGCTGCAATATAACTATTTCAACCGGACCGATATCGCATATACGGTGATTCAGGGAGAAGATATGGGTAGAAAATCCGTTTTGCATGTTCACGCCTGCAAAATGGAAGACGCCTGGACGATAGAAGTAGGCGGTCGATGTCACCTTGTCGCCAGTGGCGAGTGGGCGTGAAAGAGTGATTAACTCTAAGGAAAAAGGGTTGACTGTCGATTAGTTTTTAGGGAAACATTGAAAGCGTTATTTGATACAGACAAAAACAGGAATAAAGAAAGCACCGGGATTTTTTACGGCATGTACGTCCTTGCCATGCTGATGTTTGGCACGAACGGTTATCTTGTTGCACACATTTCCCTGCAAAGCAGCCAGATCGTTCTCGTCAGAACAATCATCGGCGGCCTGATATTGACCGCGCTTCTCCTGGTGAGAAAAGATATTTCGTTAAGCAGGATTCAATCCGAACTTCACAATCTTCTTTTTGGCGGTATTGCTCTCGGTTTAAACTGGGTTGCCCTTTTTACCGCTTACCGATTGCTGAACGTAAGTCTGGCTACCTTGATCTATTATGCGGGACCGATGCTGGTCATGTTGTTGTCGCCCCGGATTTTCCGTGAAAAGCTTACAAATATTAAAATAGCCGCCATCGCGATTGTGGCGGTTGGTCTTTTCTGTATCAGCGGGAGTATCGCTGCCGGCAGACTGAGCATTGCAGGACTTGTGACGGCGATTGGCTCGGCTCTGCTTTACGCGGCTTTAATCGTCTTTAATAAACGCATTAAAAACACAAGTGGAATTCAGACGGCGGCGTTGGAGCTTGACGTTGCTTTTGTGATAGTGCTGCTGTATGTCCTCCTGACGAAGGGCATTTCTTTGCCTCTTGCTTCCGACATACCGTACCTTCTTGTGATCGGGCTTATGAATACAGGGCTTGCCTATTTACTTTATTTTACCGGTTTGCAGCGCTTGCCTGCCCAATCTGTGGCGTTGCTCAGTTATGTTGATCCGGTATCAGCGCTGCTGTTTTCCGCTTTGTTGCTGAATGAAAGCATGACAGTGTTGCAGATTGCGGGTGCCGTACTTATCATTGGTGGAGCGATTATTGGCGAATTGGATAGAAAACACTTTTATGCAGAATCAAATCTATGAAGGGAAGTTACGGGGTTTTAGCTATGGAACATAAAAGCTATTATCCTAAGACCAGATTAACTGAATATGCGATTAAAGCGGCGGAACTGGTTTTTGGTTTGTTCCTGTTTGCGGCAGGCGCTTATCTTATGGTTCAGGCAAACATAGGCCTTTCTTCCTGGTGGGCGCTGGATATAGGCATCGCTAATATTACCGGATATGATTATGGTACGGTTCATAATGGAGTTGCGCTGGTAATTCTTTTGATTGATATTCTGGTAAAAGAGAAAATCGGCTGGGGAATGGTAGCGGATGCGGTTCTTATCGGAACATTCGTCATGCTGTTCAATCAGTTCCAGCTGATTTCGGAATTTCATACCATGTTTGCAGGAATGATTTGTTTAGTGGCCGGTTTGCTTTTATGTGGTATTGGTTCTTATTATTATATGGATGCCGGGTTTGGCTGTGGTCCCAGGGACGCGTTGATGGTAGCGCTTTGCCGACGTTTTCCTCAATTGCCGGTGGGAGTTATCCGCGTGTTTCTGGAAGGAACGGCATTGCTGACCGGTTGGGCCCTGGGAGCGAAAGTTGGTATCGGAACGGTTATTGCAACTTTGGGCATGGGCGTTGCCATTCAATTTGCATTCCGTATGGCCCGGTTTGACGCAACGCGGGTTCACAACGAGAATCTTATGGAAACATGCAGGGCAGTTAAACGTTTACGGGGAAACTGAGCACAATATAGTGAAATCAGGAATTTGGATTTACGGAGAAAACCGTTATGGATTTTCAAAATATCAAAATCATCCGCGCTGCTACTTTCGCAGAACGCATCGGGGCATGTTATGTCAGAATTCAGGCGATGGCTGTAAAGCATCATATCAGTCTGGAAAAGGAATTCGATGAATATGACACGCCTGAAACAAAGTACATCATTGCGGTGGATGATGTGCTTCCGGTCGCTACCTGCCGTTTGCTACCGGCCGATAATGATAGTATGACAGTCGGGCGCATCGTTGTCCTGCCGGAGTACAGACATCATGGGCTGGGAAGCCGGATGGTAGCAGAAGCAGAGCGCTGGTCGGCAGAGCTGGGATATCATAAGGTTGTACTGGAGAGCCGTGTAAATAAGTTGGCGTTTTATGAGAAGATTGGTTATATTGTAAAGACTGGTCAGGTTATACATGGCGATACTTTTGACTGTATGCTCATGGAAAAAGAGTTGAAAGATTAGAGAGGTAAATCTTGCAGTTTTGCTAAATTACTGTGGTAGTATTTTCTCGTTTGATATATAATAATAAAAGTAAAAGTGTGACTTCTGTTTTGTAATTTAAGAAGGAGGGGGAATATCATGCCAATCAACAAAAACGAAATCACAAAAGAACAGATTGAAAAAGCCATGCAGTGCAAGACTGCCGACGAACTGATTGCATATGCCAAATCGGAAGGCGTGGATATTACTAGGGAAGAGGCCGAAGCTTACCTTGCCGAACTATCAGAGTTTGAGCTTAAAGACGGAGAGTTAAAACGTATTGCTGGTGGTATGTGCGGAAATGATGACTGTCCCCATTTTTGCCCATATGATTATAAATAGATGAAAAACTATTAATAGTTTTGATTTTGATATAATTGATATAATGAATCCCAATTCTTAATAAATAAGTTCTAAGACAATAAACCTGAGATACTGTCGGGTTATAACTTATAATAAAAATACTCAATAGTTTTATAAACATTTGTGGAGGAATTATTAAAGATACTTTGTTCCAGTTATCTTTTCTTCTTTAAGGATTCACGTAACCCTCGTCCCAAGTTCGTCCTTTTGTTGTATAAAAACTGGTCAAAATTAGTCATAAATAGATTAAATCTGCTTAGGCAGGAAAACGCGAAAAACCGCACTGTTATCGCATTTGTTGAAAGCTAGGGGAGAGTAAAAATGTGATACAAGATGATTGGGGTGGAAGAGGTCGCTAGTTCAAATCTAGTCGCTCCGACCAACTAAAAAAAGACGGGAATTCGCATGATAAGCGGATTCCCGATTTTTCTAAAACTAGCTTAATGTGGCACTCAATTTGTTCATTAAGTCTAACAGGTTGATTGTGTCTGAACGGGGAGGGAACAACCATGGAAGGAATCTCTCAAGCAGACGTAGTGGTGTACCGGGACGATCACTATGTGCTGGGAGAAAAAGACGGAAAGCCTTTCTTTATGGCAAACGGAACAATATATTCGCTTTCCTGCCACCCCTATGAACCCTGTACTTATATAAAAAACGACGGAGCTCTTATTGCCGTAATCCATAACGCGTTCGATCCGTCTGCTGTACTGAAAGCGTTCGCAAAAGGAAAAACTGTGAATTCAATAAGCAGTAAAGAGTATGAAGCGAAAGAATTTTGCGAGATGCTGGACTTTGCGGCAAACAAACTATTTGATACCGATATCAGCTATGTAGAAGGCGCGATGGCAGTTGAAAAGATGAAAGCGATGGGCGCTACAGATCCCGAAACAGCGGTAGATGTAAAAGACCTTGGCGTCAGGACCATCAGCAACCGGTTCAGCCATTCACGGAAACTGAATGAACGGGTCATGTACAAGCCGGATGGCAAGGTCTATCTGCAAATTAAAAAATAAATGAAAAAATTATTTTCAGAAATCCCAAACATTAAAAGCAAAAGACTCATTCTCCGTAAAATTGAGGAAACTGACGCGGATGGCTTGTCAGAACTGACGCACAGTCCAAATGTGTACAGGTATCTTCCGACGTTTCTGTTTGAACAGAAATACGAAGACGTTCACTATGTCATCCGCCGTCTGTATGATGAATGTTTCAAAGAATCCATCATCCTTGGTGTATTTATGGAGAATGAGTTCTGCGGGCTGGCCGAAATCTACGGATATCGGGAGAACACGCATAAAGCCAGTATCGGCTGCCGGTTTTTGGAACGTTGCTTGGGCAAAGGCATAGCCACAGAAGCAGTAGGGGCTTTAGTGCGCTATCTGATACAGGAAACGGATATTGAAACAATCACGGCCAGTACCATGGTCATAAATAAAAGGATAACCCGTGTGACGGAGAAAAATGACTTTCATCTGGTGGCTTCCGGCGTCGATGAAGACTGGGGCTACCCGCAACCTACATCTGTCAATAAATGGGTCTGGCTGTTGTAAAATCCGTGCTCGCGTTTTATCTCAATAGCTCAGCATGTATTGCTTATGGAAAAGCTCCGGCTCGTCACGGAAAGAGATTTCGATGGGGAGCGGTTTGTAACCTCTGTTGAAATCTCCCGTCCTGAAATGGATGGTGACGCCGTCTTTGGTGAGTACCCAGGGTAGAAATTCCATGTCCGCGTCTTCTTTAATTCTGGCAAGGATCATTCTTTTCGGATTATCGCCAAGGACTCTTCTGCCATATTTCTTTGTCAGCCTTTCCAGCAGTGTATTGGCAAGTTGTTCCTTCGAAAGTTTGAACACATCAAGACTGCTTAACTTTTTCCCTGTCCTTGCATTGTAGTTCAGCCCCGCAAAGCCCCAACGTTCGCCGGCAAGATCCCGGTGGAATGAACGTTCCAGAAGGCTCAGCACTCTTCCGTCGTCCCGCTGCAGTTCCACATAAACGAGCCAGCGGCCGTTCCGGATGTCGCGGTTTCCTTTAGCGGCAAGTTCCTTTGACTCCCGGATGTCTTTGTCGAAGAAGGACCGGACCTGGTCGCTCTCTTTTTTGAGTGACGAGATCAGGTGCGCGTGGGAAGAGTCTTTGGAAGAAAAGACCGGATACTGGACCTTCAGTATAAGTCCGTCCTTGTCTCTTACTTCAATAGGACAGTCCTTCACCTGCAGCCATTTTGAAGCACGGACATCGGACTGGAATTCCGGACGGGCGGCGGCTGCCATACTGCAGATCATCAAAAACAGCAACACGAGGATTCCGGTAATTTTTTTCATTTCATACACCTCCTTGGATTTACAGGCCTTTAAGAAAATTCTGATTGATTGATCAATATAATTATAGCACATGAACAGCATCTGCAACACATGTTCTTTTTTACAAAAGGATCGGAAAATTACTCGATTAATTATATAATTTATGATGTCAGATTTTTAACAAATTATATTTTGGAACGGGGGGATCGTCATGACGCGTCATTTCAAACATTTTTCGCCGCTGCTTACCGCCTGCATCGTAACCGTTATTCTGTCCGCAGGTTTTATAACTGACGGAACAGTTATGTTCCGGCCGGGTTCCTTCGGAACCGGTATGCTGCAGCCCGGTATCGCTGCCGCCCAAGCGGAATGGGATACCCCGCGTTTCACCAACGCCGGGGAAACAATGTGGAACTCTGAAACCTATATTACAGGGCGGGAAGTTAACATACGTTCCGGCCCGGATACGAGCTCGGAATCGCTTGGCTTTTTCCGTTTTGGCGAACCGGTACGGATTTTGGAAGACCTGGGCGACTGGTACAAAGTGGAATTCCGGTATTCTTCCATGACGGCTTACGTGCATAAAAATTTCGTGGGTTCCTGGAGCACGGTAAAAGAAAAACAGCTTCCCAGTTCCTTTGGCATGTCGATTATCGACAAGCTGTACGATTGCGTCAACGCGTCAGCTCCTTTTGGCACGAACGAGCTGAAGGGGCTGGAACGCGAAAAGAAACTGAAGGAGATCGACCATTATCAGGATGTGATCGATAAAGATCTGGCCCTCATCGAATCAAGCAAAGATCTGCCCCGGCGGACGATCGACGACATGGTGAAGGCCGTTAATCTGATTAACGACATGTTCGCCTGCCAGAGACGGTTTGTCACCGAGCCGGATCAGGCTGCCAACATGCGGGACGAAGCGTATCCGGATCTGCACGAAGCATTTCTGAGGCTTTACGAAACGATGGATAAGTACAGATAAGGTTTTAGCCATCCGGATGCAAACAGAAGATTTTTTACAGGGGAACTGAATGAAACGGTTTCCCTGATTTTTTTTGTAGCTTACTGTACGTTGTTGTGGTATAATATTATGTATTTTATTTTACGACATTTCATGATAAAAGGAGTTCGCTATGATTCGTACATTGCCTCTGACCTGTTCCCGCTGCGGCAAAACCTTCAGCGCTCAGGATCATCTGTATTATCAGGACGATTTTTCCGTACAGAGCTTTAAAGATATTAAACTGGTCTGTGAGGACTGCATCCGTGCATGGAAGGAAAAGTGGCAAATCGACCACGCGGAGTTTCACGAACATAACTATGTGCTCACCGTTACCATTACCCTGAAAGATGGAACGGTGTATAAGAATATGGACTGCACGCCGCTGGAAGATACGGAGTCTGTCATCACCGGAGAAGACATTCCACCGGAAGCCCAGCATGCGCTGTATGAGTATTATGTTGCCTTTGCGCAGAAACGCGAAGCGCAGCAGATTAAGGACTGCTTCTTTAGCAAAGGGGAAGAAGGGAAGATGTTCGCCGATATTACCACCGTGGGCGGAGAACAGTATGATAAACTTGCCTTTTACGTGGAAGAAGGTTATCTGAAAACAGAACCGGACGTGCCGGACTACATTATGGAAGGGCTGGTTACCGCTTACAAATCCTATCTGGCCCAGGAAGAGATGCTTTCCACCGCTTCCCAGCCGGCGCCGAGAATGCCTCAGCGTAAACCGATGCCGGAAAGCCAGTGGAATACCGGCGGCAGTTTCGGAAGTGGAAACACAAGCGGCGGTTTCGGACGCCGGAACAAAAATCCTTTCGGCGGATTTTAAAATAGTAAACCAATGCAAAGTTTGCCTGACGGGCGCTTAATAATTAAAAGTGCATTCGGGCAGGCTGTAAAATATTCAGGAGAGACTATGAGCGAATTAAAAGAGAAAATTGAAAAGCGGCGTACCTTTGCGATCATTTCACATCCGGACGCCGGTAAAACTACATTAACGGAAAAACTGCTGCTGTACGGCGGCGCCATTCATCTGGCCGGCAGTGTGAAAGCCAGAAAAGCAAACCGGCACGCCGTATCAGACTGGATGGAAATTGAAAAGCAGCGCGGTATCTCTGTTACATCTTCGGTGTTGCAGTTCGATTACCAGGGCTACCGTGTAAACATTCTGGATACGCCGGGCCATCAGGACTTTTCGGAAGACACCTACCGCACTCTGATGGCGGCGGACAGCGCCGTCATGCTGATCGACGCGGCCAAGGGCGTGGAACCCCAGACCAAAAAACTGTTCTGGGTATGCCATCGCCGCCATTTGCCGATTTTTACCTTTATCAATAAACTGGACCGTTTTGGACGGGAACCGCTTGACCTGATGGAAGAAGTGGAAAAGATTTTGCAGATCAAGGTGTATCCCATCACCTGGCCGGTAGGTCTGGACGGAAAATATAAAGGCGTGTACAACCGCCTTACAAAAGAAGTCTCTCTGTTTAAAACCGACGCCAGCCACGGCAGCAGGCAGCTGGAAGAATTTTCCGCGGATATTAATGACCCGCGCATTAAAGAAATGATCGGGGACGAATTGTTCGAAGCCTTGCTGGGTGATATCGAACTGCTGGATATGGCAGGGGAAGAGTTTCATCTTGAAGATGTACTGAAGGGCGAACTGACTCCCATGTTCTTCGGCAGCGCCATGACTAATTTCGGCGTGCAGGAATTTCTGGAAAAGTTCCTGGAAATGTCTCCGGCGCCCCAGCCCCGCACCTTGCTGAACGGGGATGTGTTGGAACCGGACAATCCGCTGTTCAGTGCGTTTGTGTTTAAGATCCAAGCCAACATGAACCCGGCCCACCGGGACCGCATCGCCTTCATGCGAATTTGCTCCGGTGAATTTGATAAGGGTATGACAGTGTATCATGCACAAAGCGGCAAGCCGGTTAAACTGGCTCAGCCGCAGCAGTTTTTGGCGCAGGAGCGTACCATTGTAGAAAAAGCTTACCCCGGCGATATTATCGGGTTGTTTGACCCTGGCATCTTCGGCATCGGAGACAGCCTCAGCGATGATAAACTGAAATTGCGTTTTGAAGATTTCCCTGTGTTCCCGGCAGAAATTTTTGCCCGTGTGCAGCCGAAAGACTCCCTGAAGCGGAAACAGTTTGAAAAGGGCATCCTGCAGCTTTCCCAGGAAGGCGCCGTGCAGGTGTTCACCCAGAAACATGTGGGACTGGAAAGCTTTGTCGTCGGCGTGGTAGGACAGTTGCAGTTGGAAGTGCTGGAATACCGCCTGAAGAATGAATACAACGCCCAGCTTGTCATGACGCAGCTGCCTTTCACCGTAGCCCGCTGGGTTTATGCGGACAAACCGGAAGATATCGAAAAGCTGCGGGGCCTTGATAACGGTATGCTGGTTTATGACAAAAAGGACCGCCCGGTAATTTTAGTGAACAACGAATGGGCCCTGAACTGGATCCTGCAGCGCAACCCGGGACTGGAATTTCTGGTTGTGCCTTCAGACAAGGCGAGAGTGTAAAATATTTTTTAGCATCCGATGGAAATCCGCTGGCAAGGCCGGCAGCGAAAAATATAAAAGGTTTTGTTTTGAGATGAAAGAAATCGCAACAATTTTAGGTGTTCCTGTAGTGCCGTATACGATGGACGAGGCAGTTGCAAAACTGACACAGGATACGCTGAAGAATAAAGAAAACTTTGTGGTCACAGCCAATGCGGAAATTATCATGATGGCGCAGGATGACCCGGAGTATAAACAATTATTGACGGAAACGGCGGACCTGATCCTGCCGGACGGAGCCGGTACGGTGTGGGCCGGAAATTATCTGGGTTATACTATACCGGAACGGGTGGCCGGCTATGATTTGTATTTACGTTTACTGGAAGAAGCAGCCAGTAATCATATTCCCGTGTACTTTTTCGGTGGCAAACCCGGCATTGCGGAAGAAGCTGCGGAAGAAGGAAAACGCCGCTGGCCACAGCTTACCGTGGCAGGCTGCCGTAACGGTTATTTTTCTGCGGAAGAAGAGCCGGAAATTATAGAGGGCATCAACCACAGCGGCGCGGCTATGCTGTTCGCCGCCTTAGGCGCGCCCAAACAGGAAAAATGGCTGGCAAAATACAGGGAACAGTTAAAACCATATCTGCTTATGGGAATCGGCGGCAGTTTTGACGTGCTGGCCGGAAAAATGCAGAGGGCGCCCAAATGGATGCAGGACGCGAAACTGGAATGGTTATTCCGTCTGATGAAACAGCCCAGCCGTTTTGGCAGGATGCTGGCGCTGCCGAAATTTGTTTTCGCGGTGCGCGATGAAAAAAGAAAGAAAAATTAACTAAAATAACTAAATATAGTAGACAAATTCATTTTTACATACTATAATGTACAAGTTGATGTAAGTTTTAACTGTTGACAACGACGTACAGGGAAATACAGATCATCACGCAGGATAAATTTTCCTGTACAAGGCGGAGGAGGGAAAGCGTAGTTAAACCTACGCTGACCGACGACAACGACGTACAGGGAAATTTAGACAAGTGAGAAAGGAAGGAGGCTGGACATATTATGCATATAGTCAGACAAGGCTATCCCTTTATTGCCGGCGCGCTGGTGCTGGCAGTTGTCTGCTTTATCGCGTTTGGTATTCACATTGCTGTAATACCGCTGGTGCTGGCCTGCTACTTTGCCTACTTTTTCCGCAATCCGGAAAGGGAAGTCCGTCAGGATACTTCGTTATTGTATTCTCCGGCGGACGGAACGGTCATGGAGGTATCGGAGTTTTTTGACGAGGAATATTTAAACGCAAAGGCCAAAAAGGTAACGATCTTTCTTTCCGTGTTTAATGTGCATGTGAACCGCAGTCCCGCGGAAGGTACAATTAAATTCCAGCGTTACACGGTAGGCGAGTTCCTTCCGGCATTCAATAAAAAAGCTGCCTTTGAGAATGAACGGTTTGCCATGGGCATTGAGAATGAACGCATGAAAATTCTGGTCATCCAGATTGCCGGGATTCTGGCGCGGCGTATCGATAACTGGGTAAATTTAGGGAACCATTTGGATCAGGGTGAAGTATACGGCATGATCAAATTCGGCTCCTGCACGGAGCTGGTAGTGCCGGAAGATGTGGAAATTCTCTGTAAAAAGGGGGACAAGGTAAAAGGCGGCATTACGGTATTGGGGCGGACAAAGGCGTGACAAAACCATTTAGTACGCCCACGCATCGTTAACAGCATTACAAAATCCGGGAGGGACAAAGGCGTGAATTACAAGCGCATTGTTCCTAACACCATCAGCGGTATCAGCCTGGTGTTGGGAGTTTTTTCCATATTTTACACACAGGAACAGAATTATTTTATGGCGGCCATCTGTATTATCCTGTCCGTCGTGGCAGATTCGCTGGATGGAAGGGCTGCACGCGCGCTGGGAGTACAGGGCCCCTTCGGGGTTGAACTGGATTCCCTTTGCGACCTGGGAGCTTTCGGTGTTGCGCCCGCCATTTTAATTTATCAATTTGCCTTGACAGACCTGGGCTGGTGGGGTAAAATAATCGCCGG
>CAJODT010000044.1 GCA_905233365.1 uncultured Succiniclasticum sp. | reverse complement strand
ATGCACCGCGCCTTTCAGCCACAGGTCATACAGATATTTGTTATAGAGATGAACCTTCTGTCCAAGTTTCACAGAAACATCCATCCCCAGATTACTGTTTCCTTCTCCCAAAGCCGGAATCGTCGGCATATTTATCGTTACATCATCCAAACTCAGGTCTGTAGTAAATTTCGGACGCCATCCTTCTTCCATGCCCGATACCGGAGGTGTCTTTTTGTCAGCATCCTTTGCGTCCGCAGCCTGTTTTTGCAAAAGATGCCGTGGAATCCGGTAATGCTCCGGAACAACAGCAACATTACCGTTAATACGACCTTTAAAGATTGCAGATTCGATCTCAGCGTTTTTCGCAACAGCATTGAACAGGTAAGACTGTTCGTCAGAAGCCCTGAAATCATAACTTCCGTTCCCTTCCAACGTGCCCTTGCCAAGCTCGGCCGCAATCCGTTCCACCGTAATCCGGCTTCCCTGGAATACAACCCGCAGATTTACTTTATCGATCAATGTATGGACATCTTTCAATTTCAGGCATCCTTCATCCACCTCGATATTTCCTTTCAATTGTGGTTCATCCAGTGTGCCTGAAATCTTCAGTATCCCTTTGGTATCTCCAATACCCCAGTCTATTCTGGGATGCGCTCCAAAAACAGCAAGGCTCGCCTTGTTAAAATCTACCTGAATATCCATCTGCGCTTCCGGATTTTTCCGGTTTTCTTTTTCACGGAATATATCCAGAGGAATGTTACCGGCTGCTGTCAGCTTGTAAATATCCTGTTCCGCAGAGAACTGACGCAACGTAATAATATTATTATCCAGGACAAATTCAGCCGCAGCCTGATCAAATGCCACTTCTTCCAGACTGCCCTGGGAAATCTGCACAGAGCCGTTTCCCTTCAGCTTATCCCATAGTCCTTCCAATTGCGCTGTCATATTTAATGAACCGGTAAGGGTTACCGGATTTTTCATAAAAGCAGTCAGAATGGCAGGGTTTGCGTCCACTGCCCGCGCCTGCATATTCATTTCCCGCCTGCGCAGGTTCACGGTACCACGAAGCGCTATTGTTCCTTCCCGGGGAAAAGCCCTGTCTTCTTGTAATTTGATATCTTCAATAGTCAGGAGTCCTTTTTGAAGCCGTGCTTTCAGTGCCATCTGGTCATATTTTACGCCATTAATGTCCAGATTATACCCCCAGAAATCTGCCACTGTATCCGCATTGGGACCGTTAAATTCCAAGGTGCCGGCAGCCAGTCCTTTAACCGGGAAATCGATTCGGGCCATCTTCAGTATATTCTGCAGATCGCCGTACATGATCCCCATTTTACCGCGCAGATCCCGTTTCGGGATATTCAGCGACAAATCAATCATATAGGCAGATGTCAATCCGTCCGTATTGGTCTGTTCACAGTCACCTTTTAACGAATTGATATCCTTCCCATTGCTGATGAGGATGCCTTTCAGATTTTTTACCGGAACTGCATTGATAAAAAACTCTTCACTGGTAACATCCCCGGCAAATAATGGATTTTCTGCTGTCCCGGACAGATGCCCCTTAGCTGAAGCATATCCTGCCAGGGCTATGTCTTTCTCACGAATCGGAAGCCGGCTCAAATCCACATCATCAGCCTCTGCCTGAAAATCCAGCTGATGGTCGGCATCCATGACGCCATGAAGCTTTAATATAGTAGATAACGCCCTGACCACAACATTATCCAACCTCAGGGAACCTTTATGATAATAATATTTGCCAGTTGCTGAATCTACCAGATAACCTTCCACACTTCCGTCAGACATGTCCACTTCGCCCTGTACACCAGGGTCAGACAACGTACCTGTAATATGCATACGGTTTGTCAGGTTACCGGTAGCAGTAATTGTCTTTTGTAGTCCTGCTGCTGTAAGCAACGGCTCAATGCGGACCTTTTCAGTGTCTAACACTAAATCAAACCGTGGTTCTTCACCCCGCAGGTCTATGATTCCGTTTGCCACATGATTCCCCTGGTCCATGTTCAGCTTATAGTCTTTAAATTCTGCTACAAGGTCACGTACAGAAACGAAACCGTGGCCATCTTCCAGAAACAAATCTTTATAAGCAGCCTGCTGAAACTGTACTGGGCCTTCAAAACTAAAATTACTCCCCTGTCCATATACATGATAAGATGATGAAACAAGTCCGCTGCCTTCCTGACCGGCCACAGCCAGAACCGGAGCCAGAGGCATATTTGCCATACGCCCCTGAATATCATATCCGCCGTCAAAGGATACTCTGCCTGCAGCCTGCAAAGCACCATTTCCCGTAAAAGCAGAAAAAGTATGAATATCCACTCCGTCGTTTGTCAGGTCTGCATCAAAATCCATGACATTAAGAACGGTGTCCCGCCATTGCAGATTCATCGTGTTGGCGGCCACATTTACTTTTAACTTACCGGTTTCCTGATCATAGATACCGTCGCCGGCTAATTCAGCATTAAGCAGGAATTTTTCTCCATTGACTATTTCACCGTCCAGGGTTACCTTTCTGATATCAGCAGTTCCCGTAAGTTTTCCGGAATCCAATTCATATACGCCCTGACCGTTGATACGCCCATCCCGGTACAGGGCGGTAAAATAATTCACCGCAGCTTTATTCCCGGCTAATACAGCTTCTGCTTCTACATTCGTAAGGGTTTCCCCATTATATGAAACCTTGTCAGACTGTAAGGAAAGGTGCCCTTCCGGATTATCCGGATCATGAACATCCAGTGTTCCGGAAAAGATCGCATCCTGTCCGTTAAGGCTTACTTCCAGCTTATCCGTAGTAATGACATGGTCTGCCGATGACACATTCCCCGTAATCCGGAACGGAAGGTCCCGCCCGTCCATCTGATAATTGCCCCGCACGCCCTGAAGGCTGCATTTTCCTCTTAATACTGTATCTTTTCCGTCATTACTCCACTCGCCGTCAATATCCGTAACCTGCCCGGCTGCATTTTTAACTTGACCATAGCGGAGCGCCAGCGCATGATAGGGTACCAGGTCCACACGGTCTGACTTCATGACGATCTTCCCCACGCCTTTATTGTCAATACTCCCCAGCACCATTGCCGTTTCCATACCGGGAGCATTTACCTTAAAGTTCAGATCAAAGGCCGGATTATAGGTCCCATCTACAGAGCCGTCAATCTGATACTGCCACGTTCCTTCAGGCAGCTGTACCACAGCAGTACCTTTCTGCACATTGATTATCCCATAAAAAGGCGTTGTTTCAGACTGAGAGGGTTTCAACAGGTTCTCATAATTCCATTTTTCGTCTTTATCCTGTTTTATATAAACTGTTGGTCTTTCCAGATTGATTTCGGAGACCGCTTTCTCCAGCCCGGAAAAACCCTTAAAAGGATTTATGGATATACGGACTTCCGGCACAGATACAATCGTCTGCTGCTTCTGATCCCTGACAACGATATCCTTTACCAGTATCGTATTACTTCCAGGCCAGGTTACAGGGCCAAGCTGTACCGTACCATTGACATAGTCTGCCGCCAGTTTTTCCGCATAGGGACCGGCCTGCTGCAGCAAATTTGGCAGTACAATCTGCGTCAACCCCAGAAAGAGAACGCAAAAAAGCACCGCAATGCCTGTAAGCCATCTTGCCAGCCGATTCATTTCGATGTACGCGCCCCCGTCACCTTACCCATTATTATGAAAATGCTATTATCCCATAATATATAATTATATCAGAAAAACTGCAGAAATTCAGCTTATATTTGTATCTCTTCTGTGAACTTTTCCCCTGCATAACATGAATGCCATGCAGAAGAACACTGTCAACATAAAAAGCAGTTAGCCGGAATATCATCCGGGAATGATATTCCAGCCAACAATCATGCTAATTATAAGGCTTTCCTTAAACCCTGTTCATTTTTTTTCAGCTTTCTTGCTGTCTGCCGCCACTGCTTTCCGGCGTTCTTTCCGTGTTTTTTCCAATGACTTTACCGTTTCTTTAATTACCTTGTCAGAATCCGTTGCTGTTACCGCTGCATCATATACTGCCTTGGTCGCTTTATAGCGTTCGCCATAGGTCAGGTATTTATAGTCGCTGGGACGGGCTTCAATCCCTATTGCTGTATCCAGCGCGACCTTGGCAAGGTTGTAATCATACAAAGATGAATTGAAATTATTCCGCGCCTGGACCAGCGCCACCTGAGCATCCAGCACATCCGTGTTGGTGCCTACACCAGCCTCGTAACGGACCTGGGCGATATGATAATCTTCCTCTGCCTTGGATACGGCAACCTGGGTGGTGGAAATACGCTTTTCTGCCTCCCGCAGGGTATTGTAACAGTTCCTTACATCCAGTTCTACGTTATCCGTGTCCTGCCGGTAGGATTCCTTTGCGGTCATCAGGTTCGCCTTGGCTGCAGCTACTCTGGATTTCGTCACTCCGCTATCAAACACATTCATGCCGACCGTAAATCCCGTACTCCAAGTCGAATTGTCATTCCCAGGCCAACTCCCATTGCGCCAGCTATTAGAAACAGAGCCTGTCACAGAAGGAGCCCATCCGGCTTTTTCCGCATTCAGTGCCGCTTCTGCCGCTTTCACTTGCAGACGGCTCTGCTGCAGGTCCAGACGATGAAGCATTGCATGGCTGATACAATTATCGAGCGTTTCTTCATAAATGGTATATTTCAATTCTTCCACAGGAGACAGTTTGGTATCCTGGGCAATACCCATGATATTGTTCAGCCTTGCTTCTGCAATACTATGACGGTTCTCCGCTTTGATCAGATCCTGCTGGGCCGAGGTCAGTTCCACTTCGCTGCGAAGCAGGTCCACTTTGGCTACCACGCCAACATCATACTGAGCCTGCACATTTTTCAGATGATCTTGAAGAGCCGCCACAGACTGCTCGCAGACCTGCTGGGAATCAATCGCAGCCAGCAGGGTATAGTAAGCGCTGGAAACATTCTGTTTCAAGGTAATGAATGCCAGTTCTTCTCCTAACACGCCACTCTGATATCTTGCTTTTGCCTGTTTCTCCGCTGCATTTTTAGAAAGATCAAAAATCGGTATTGACAAACCCAAGTTATTAGAATATGTATTCCCTACCGTTTGTCCATTATTCCAAAGTCCGCCACGGCCTGTACTATGGCTTAAGGAAACCCTCGGCCCGAAACTTTCCCTTGTAGCATTATAATTGGCCCTTGCCGCATCCAAGCCGTATTCTGCTTTTTTTATATCTGCATGAGTAGCAAATGCTTTATCAATAGCCGTTTGCAAATCAATCGGCAAAGTTTCCTGCGCAAAAGCGCACGGTACCAGCAACGCCGTAAACAACGCACTTAATAAAGCTGTACGTGCAGTTTTTTTCATCTTCATTTCATACCTCCAGCTTTCTGACCAATAAGTCCGCCAAATAATTATATATGGTTTTTGACGCAAAAGTCAAATTTATAACATCATAACAACAGGATTAATGCTGCCGATATCTCAGATATAAATCTGTTCCCTCTGTACTCCGGTCTGTCAGAAATAGGCCCGTAGACCTACATACACATCCCGTCTGCTTCCATGGAGCAGATCCAGGCTTTCGCCAACCAGGAACATATTATTTTTAATCATATACTCTCCGCCAAAGCGAAGCTTACTGTCATCAAAATCATATAACTGGGAATAAATCCGGAACCGTTTGTTGAAATCATATCCCAGTCCAACCCCGAATTTTCCCTGCATGGCGCCAGTACTGACAGTCAATCCATGAAAACGTTTGCCAAGATACAAATCAAGTTTAGTATCATCGCCAATACTGGAAGCGCCCAGGTATCCGAAGGTTCCTTTCTTTTCTTTTTCAAACTGCAAACCGAAATTGCTACGCCACTTGCTGCCTTTTATATTGTGCATAACGTCCGCGTGAGCATGGACTTTCATGCCATCACCCATACCCAGAATTTTGTTGGCCCGTTCCGTCACGCCACGGGCGTTGTGGATGGTTGCCTGCAAATCCTCTTTTGTCTGGGGATCTCTGGCGACTTCTGCCAGTGTATTGGTAATATCCTCCAGATTTTTACTGGTAACAGCCAGATTTTGTGCCATGATTGCCACATTCTTCCCTGTCTGGCCATTGGCGTCCGCACCTTCCATAAGACTTTCCAGGTGTCCCATTGCCTGATTCATCCGCACGCTCATCTGGTTGAACTGGGAAATCATATTTTTAATCTCCGCTTGGTTTTCTTTGGCAGCATCTGCCATAACCTTAGTAAACTGATTCAGGTTATTGCTGATTTCCCGGGCATTAATAAAACCGTCACGCATGGATTTCTGGACTTCTTTGTCGCCGAACACATTATTCAGGGCATCGGCTATCCCTTCCACTTTTTCCAGCACCTTGCCGGAATTTGCCATGAAATCATTTATGTCACCGCTGGACTGGCCAGTCAGACTGCTTCCGGGTTTCACGTACACACCGCTGTATTTTTTGGGCGGACGTATATCTACAAACTTCTCTCCCATCACACCGTCCGAACCAATGGAGAATTCAGCTTCCTGAGGTATCTGTACATCTTTGTTGACATGCATGGTGATCACGACCTGATCCGGTTCCACTTTAGCCGATTTCACAGAACCAATGGGGATACCTGCATACCGAACCGCGCTGCCAATCTGCAGACCGTTCACGGAAGGATAAGCCACATGCAGATCATAACCTCCGTCAAATAATTTAAAGGCTCCCAGGAAACTGATCATGCCTGCCAGGATCACAGCCCCTCCAAGCGTCAGGGCGCCGACCTTTGTCTCACTTGTTTTCATCGAAATGCCTCCGTTGCTCCTGCAATCTCTTCCCCGGTGATAAAGCCCCGGATCAGAGGATTTTCTGAGTGCTTGAACTCTTCCGGTGTCCCTACTGCTACAATCTTTCCGTTGTTAATCAGCGCCACCCTGTCGGCAGCCACGTATACCGATTCCATATCGTGTGTCACAAGGATCGACGTCACCTTATGCTTACGCTGTGTCTCGCGGATCAGACGGCTGATGTTCATCATACGTATGGGATCCAGGCCTGCCGTGGGTTCATCATAGAGCACAATCCTCGGACCGAAAGCCAGCGCCCGGGCCAGGCTCACGCGTTTTTTCATGCCGCCGGAAAGTTCAATAGGATACAGTTGCTTTGCATCCTCCATCCCCACATCCTGCAACAGGTCATCCACCTTCTGCCGGATTTCTTCCTCTGGCAGCCGGAAATGCTGCCGCAGTCCAAAGGCCACATTTTCTCCCACGTCCAGAAAGTCAAATAACGCAGAGTACTGGAACACCATCCCTATATGTTTACGGATCTCATTCCATTCCTCTTCTGCCAGGTTGGATACATCCTGTCCTTCGATAAAGACTTTCCCCCCTGTTGGAGCCAGCAGTCCTATCAGCACTTTCAGGATGGTGCTCTTGCCTGTACCAGAAGGCCCGATGACTGCCATGGTCTCACCCTTTTTTACTTCCAGGTCAACTCCCTGCAGCACCTTCTTTTCACCAAAGGCAAGCTCCAGCCCCTGCAGGGAAATTACAGATTCCACCATAACGCCTCGCTCATTTATTTACATATAACAATACTGTCAGAAAGTAATCGAAGATAAAAATTAAAATAATGGAAAGAACTACCGAAGCCGTAGTAGCAAGCCCGACGCCTTCGGCCCCCTGCTTTGCATTCAGACCTTTAAAACAGCCCACGATGCTGATAATCGCACCGAAGACTACGCCTTTGATCATGCCGCCGAACAGATCAAAGGGCTCACAAAACTGCTTGATTGAATTCAGATAGGTCATGGAACCGATATCTGCATAGTAATGGGCCACAAAATAACCGCCAGCATTACCGATAAAATTACCGAAAACAATCAGCACCGGCATCATTAATGCCATAGCCAGAAAACGGGGCGCCACCAGATACTGCACTGGACTGGTAGCCATGACCCGCAGCGCATCAATCTGTTCCGTCACTTTCATGGTACCCAGCTCCGCCGCAATGGCCGCACCGATACGGCCTGCCACTACAACTCCCGTCAGGACAGGTACCAGCTCCCGCCCCATAGCGATGGCCACAATCCCGCCAACGGTTCCGGAAGCTCCCAGGGCCACAAACTCTTTCGCCGTCTGCACAGAGAACACCATACCGGTACACAACATAGTCAGCAGAACAATAGGCAGTGAATCTGCCCCTAGAAGAGCCATCTGCCGCAGCATCTCTTTAATACTTACCTCTCTGATCTTAGACAGTGTGTCCAGAAAAAGCAGCATCATTTTCCCGGTGACCCGGCTAAAATTCAGGATTTCGGCACCAATTAAAGCGCATATATCTTGAAACATGTGCTGCTCTCCTTTCCCCGGAATACACGTGCCTGATGACATATGATCCAGAATTTATCGCAATATAACAGGCCTTTGCTAATATATAATACTGATAACTTATGACAAATTTAAGGCAGTTTGACCGTGACCTTTTGTTCACCATCAACGATATAATCAATTGCTACGGATTGTTTATTGCGCCCGCCTGCCAGAAGGGAAGCCAGCGAGGATTCTCCCTCCTCCTCGCTCCGGGCAGATTTCTGTTTCTGGTCCGGTGCATATTCGATGATAATATCATTGTTGCGGTCTGCGGTATTAACTTCCTTTACATAGTCGGAAAGCTTTATATCCTTTTTCCTGTCTTCCTTTTTAGTCTGGGACTCTCCTTTTTCTTTCTGCTTCCGCAGCAGTTCCTGGATCCAGGCCATGGAAGCTCCGCCTCTTACATTCAGGCGTACCTCTCCGGAAGCATCTGCAGGCAGCTTATAAGCTACTCTCCGGGCAAACTCTTCCCCGCGGTAAGGTTTCAGTGTAACCTTCAGATGAATGGTATCGCCGGGTCTCGGTTCCTTTTCCTCAACTGCAACCTTTTTAATCTCAGCTACCAGGCTTTCCGTACTGGCGTCAACATTCACATCAATATTTGTGATCCTGACCTTTTCCAGCTTGTTCTGCAACAGTACCTGTACCGTTTCCTGCAATTCAACCGGCAGCTGTTTTACAATGGCGGCCTTGTCGAAATACATATTTTCCCGGACAATATGCAACAGCTCTCCTTTACTGTCCCGCGCTGTAATATCGAACAGGATGCGGGCACTGCCCCCGGTTCCGTGGTCTGCAATTTTGGCCGCCTGACTTGTCAGAACAGATGCTGCAAGGGTAGGCGCCAGCTGATCGTCATTAACAATCTTTACCCTGGCGCTTCCGTTCCGGGAACGTGTGGTATCAGAGACTGAAACATATAAGGGGATATAAGCAGGCAACCGTCCAATCTGACCTGCAATCCCCGCATTGCGATCCTGATTGAACGAACCGGCCGCCGCACCGATATTACCAATTTTATAAGCAGCCTGTAAGTTAGGAAGGGAAGCCAACACCCAGGTCTTTGTCAGAAAAAAATCTGCATCTCCCCGTTTCATGAATGGGTGACCAAAAGCCAAAATCCTTCCCCGCTCATCAGTCCAGGTTACTGTTCCCAGTGCACCCAGCGTCAAATCTCCCTGAATCAGGGCTGCTCCAACAGAACTCCCCGGTTCCAGTTCTCTGACAGAGGAAGTATTCCCGGCAGTACCGGTATCCGCCACTGTCAGACCAAACGGCTGCAGCCCTTCCTGCAATACCGAAATCCCTGCAGAGGTAAAGCCGCCTGCCATCAAAGGCGTACCTTTGGGCAACAAAGAAGCATCTGTAACAGACCGATGCGGTTCCGGCCTGTCCAAAATATCCAGCATTTCCTGGATAGGTGTCAGCAGGCAGTAGTGAGGATCGGTAAAAGCCGTACCATATGCAATAGCACCCACCAGTTTACCGTCAATGTACACCGGACTGCCGCTCATACCCTGGGCAATACCACCGCTGCGCTCCATTACTTCTCCGCTGGCCCGGATCAAAATCTGATATCCCATGGAATCACTGCCAGTAACTCCCAGCACTTCTACAGGAAAGGTTTCTATTGTATCACCGGAAATAACTGTCTTTGCATAGCCCCGCATCCCCGCCTTCAGATTTTCCACCGGCATCAGCGGTGTCCGGGCAAAGGCCTGCACTGCAACAGATAAAAACAAACATAGCAACAAGAGTAGTTTTTTCATGAATTACTTCCTTCACAGGAAAACCCTGCGGTTTTTCCTTTTGTATCTAATCATTAATCCAAGGAAATTCTTACAGAACAAATATGTTTTCGGAAAACAATTCGTACTTCCCAAGCTTTTATGTATAATACACCTATTATAATATTTAATTATACAACGAATATATTAATTTGGCAAAGCACTTTACATTAAATTTGTTTTAGATATGGCAGGAAAGCCTTGTACTGTTTTCGCTATTTCCGAAAAATGCCCAGACCAATGCTCACCGGCCGTTCCGAACCATCGGAAGGACGGTTCATGATTTTACCGTCCAGTACCATTTCTGACGACCCGCCACCATCAAAATTAACAGCAGAAACTGCTCCGAACCGTTTCATATATTGTCCAAATTCCTTTAACGTCATACCGGCAGAATACTGGCTGCGACCATCTACGACCATCAACAAAACAGCTCCGTCTGCTGTAACACCTGCTCCGGTCCTTGGTGCCCGGCCGAAGGCGATATCCGATGCAATGGATTCCTCCCGAATACGTACATTGATTTGACCGTTTTCCAGCAGGAGCGGTCCTGCCCCGACAACCAGACGGGCTTCATCTGCCATACGACTGCCCAGCGTCTGGTTCACAGCAATCCGGTCTCCACGTCTTACACGCGCCAGTGCACCTGCATTTACGCCATGACCGGACAGCACCAGGGAATTGCCGTCCAACTGCATATTTCCTTTTGTGGAAATCTCTGCCGCCCGTCCCTGACGAATCCTTACTTCACGACCATGTTCATTGGTACGGGTACCATTGCCATAGTTCCGATTGTACAACACCAAATCATCCGTAATCCTCTGCCGGTTCATTCCCTGAACAGTAAGTACCTTTCCATCCGGCAGAGTAACCGTTCCGTGATACGCCAGATCTTTCTGTACTGAAGGTTTCCCGTCTTTATCTATTACTAAAGCGCTGCGTGGAGTTGTTTCCACACCAAAGAAACTGCCTTCCCATTTACAGTTGCCAATGACCCAGCCATCCGTATCAAAGTAACAGGCATTCACTGCAGCCCTTGCACCGGTCATCGCCACTGCCCGGGCCAGTTTCCCCCTGCCGTTAGCATGTACCGCGCCGGAAAACGGTTTCAGATAATAACCGCTGTCAGGAGCCAAGCGCAGCACATACAGTCGTACCGGAAGCCCGTTCATATCATCCTGCCAGAAGGTGTATTGTAAACCCTTCCCCAATTCCTGGCTTGTTTTAATGATTTGAATGCGATACACATCCACAACAAGCCGATGAGGCTTTTTCAACACAATAACCCTGTGCTGCGCCGCTTTTTTCAGATTGATCTGCAGTCGGGCCGCATTTTTGCCTGCCTTGTCTAAAGTAATATCAGCAACCGAAGCATCATTTAATTTGCGCTGCAGCTTATTTTTGGAAGCTGTATTGATTTCCAGTGTAATAGCGTTTTGCGTACTGCTGTCTTTAAATTTTGCCGGGCTGTCCATATCCAGCACTATGCGTATCCGGGTTGCACCACTGCCTACACGCATACCTGTAACCTGAGCCTGTACTGTGGACTGAATCAGAACCAAAACAACCGCAAGCAAGGGGATAAACCTGTGTGCTCTTGCCAGCAGCCGATTAACTTTATCTTTCATACCTGCGTCCCCATAAAAACCAGCAGGACGGCATGGAAACGAATCATAATTTAGCTTCCCAACACCGCCCTGAATTATTCTTCATTTTTTTATACCTGAGCGACAAATCCTGTAAACTGACAATATAACCTTTGTTTATTAACTGCCTTTCGTAAATACCGAAACCCGTTTTTAGCCAAACTCTCAAAACATGGCATTGCTGTATATTGTACCGGGCCGCAGTTTGTCAAGGTTATCCAGCGCCTTTCCGGTACCTATGGCCACACAGTCCAATGGATTCTCCGCTACAATCACATGAATCCCCGTATCCTCTTCCAGTACTTTTGCCAAGCCACCCAGTAACGCTCCACCGCCGGTAAGATAAATACTTATCCACAATATCAGCAGATAATTCCGGCGGGCATTTTTCCAATACGGAACGGATCCGTCCAATCAAAGTCTCTAACGGTTCTTCCAGCGCTTTCCTCACGTCCTCAGACGTTACAGTAACGGTGGAAGGAAGACCATTGATTCCATCCCGTCCGCGAACATTCATGCTTTTAATCTCTTCGCCCGGATGTACGTTTCCTATAGTCTTCTTGATGGCTTCCCCTGTTGTATCGCCTATCAGGATGTTATATTCCTTTTTTACATAACGGACAATGCTTTCGTCGAATTTATCACCGCCGATACGTACTGAATCACTGTCCACTACGCCGCCCAAACTTAAAATTGCAATATCCGTCGTACCGCCGCCGATATCAACGACCATCTTTCCGGAAGGCACCATAATATCCAGCCCTGCACCTAACGCTGCAGCCAGCGGTTCTTCAATCAGATATGTTTTAGATACGCCTGCCTGAATAGTAGCTTCCAGTACAGCCCTCTTTTCCACAGAAGTAATGTGTACCGGAATACAGGTCATAACTCGTGGTTTAAAGAAGAAACTCTTCCCCGCAACCTTATTTACGATATATTCCAGCATCTTCTGGGTAATTGTATAGTTGGCGATTACACCTTCCTTTAACGGGCGTACCGCAACAATTCCCTGAGGAGTACGTCCCAGCATATCCCTTGCCTCTGCGCCTACCGCCAAAATCTTATTGCTGGCCTTTTCTACCGCTACTACAGATGGTTCGTTCAGTACGATTCCCTTTCCTTTTACGTAAACCAGAATATTGGCAGTCCCTAAATCGATGCCAATGTCTGTATTTCCACCAAACATATCGTCTCTCCCAATATTACAAAAAACTATAATTACAATATTCCGTACACATAACCGCCGGTTTTACTGTAATGCCAAGGGTATCCATGCCCACTCTTTCATTCTTTCACGCTGATACGCTGGATATCGGCTCCCAGCGCCTGCAATTTCCCAACAATGTTTTCATACCCGCGGTCAATATGATGCAGATTCCCCACCGTAGTGGTGCCTTCTGCTACCAGCCCGGCCAGGATCATGGCCGCACCGGCCCGCAGATCCGTAGCGCTCACCTCACAACCCGTCAGTTTGGCAGGTCCTTCAATGATAGCGCCCCGGGCTCCTGTTGTAGTAATGTTGGCGCCCATACGGTTCAACTCAATTACATGCATAAAACGGTTTTCAAAAACAGTCTCCATGACCGTGCTGCGACCCTGGCAGATCGTCATCATGGCCATGATCTGCGCCTGCATATCCGTAGGAAAACCGGGATAAGGCAACGTCTTCACATTCACGCCTTTCAGTTCCCCCGGGCAGGCTACATGGATCCTGTCAATATCCTCTTCGATCAGTACGCCGGCTTCACGCAGTTTGGCCAGCAACGGCTTTTGATGCTCCGCCAGCACATTTTCGATGATCACATCGCCATGGGTCATGGCAGCTGCAATCATATAGGTCCCCGCTTCTATCCGGTCAGGAATCGCAATGTGTTCCGCACCATGCATGTGTTTGACGCCTTCGATACGGATCACATCCGTGCCTGCGCCCCTGATACGGGCCCCCATCTGGTTCAGGTAATTGGCCAGATCGACGATTTCCGGCTCTTCTGCCGGATTTTCCAACGTGGTAGTTCCTTCCGCCAGGCAGGCCGCCATCATAATATTTTCCGTTGCGCCCACACTGGGGAAATCCAGATAAATATCAGCACCCTTCAGACCATCGGGAGCATAGGCTTCCACAAACCCATGATCCTGAGAGATCTTCGCGCCTAACGCTTCGAACCCTTTTAAATGCAGATCGATTGGCCGGCTTCCGATAGCGCAGCCACCCGGCTGGGAAATACGGGCATGTCCCATACGGGCCAGGAGCGGCCCCAGCACCACAAAGGAAGCCCGCATAGTGCGTACAAGTTCATAAGGAGCTTCATAAGCAGTGATACGGGATGTATCCAAGGTTAACTCATGCTCCTTGCTGTCATCGATCTTAACTCCTAAGTATTTTAAAACGCCGCAAATTGTGCGTACATCTTCCAGTTTTGGAATCTCGTCCAGATGACTGGAGGTCTCACCTAAAATAGAAGCCGCAATGATCGGCAGCACCGCATTTTTCGCACCGCTTGTCTTGACTGTGCCTACCAGGCGGCTCCCGCCCCGTACGATCAGTTTATCCATGCTTATGCCCTCCCACAATTGATATATGGAAACAACTGTCCATGGTACATCAGTTAAGTTATATATATTTTATATCACGTTGTAATCGTGCTTATAGACATAGTAAGTCCGGGCCCATGCCAGCAGCATACGCCCTCAGAGAAACAGGGCTTCCTTAAGATTGCAGTCTCGCCCTGTCCGCCAGAATATTATAGTATGTTTCCTTTTCGGAAATCGTTTTCTTCAATGCTTTAATCTTATCGGGATCCTCTGTTTTTGCCAATATCTGTCGAAGATCATATATCTCCTGTTTTAATTCCAGCATCTTGTTGCCGGTTATCGGCTTGAATATATCCTGCATAATGGACAACCTTTCTTCTCCGTCTTTGTGTCAGCAAATCTTTCAGGAGACGCCGGAAGCGGTTACACCGGTTTTCCGGCAAGCTATTTTAGAAAAAAGGCATCCCACACTTGCATGCAGGATGCCTTGCGTATTATTGACCAGAAACTGTTCAATTTGTTTCTTCACAGTTCCTTACGCATGGGCGCCAGCCAGCTGTACGGTCTTCAGACGGGCCTGAGCCCTCTTTAAATCCTTTACTGCCTCGGCCATATCCATACCCTCTTTCGGATTATCGATTTTGGCCTGGGCGCGCTCCAGATCAGTCTGGGCTTTTTCCGCGTCAATGCTTTCAGCCGTTTCTGCCGCCACGCTCATAACCGTGACCTTGTTCTCTTTCATTTCCAGAAAACCGCCGTCCACAAACAGATAATGGTCTGCACCCTGATCATCGCTATATTTCAGCGGAGCCGGTACCAGCTCGGCCACCATGGTGGCATGACGGGGCTTTATGCCGTAACCGCCGTTGGTGGTCTTGGCCCCCACATAGGTAATATTATCTGCAGTAATAACATAGGCATCCGGAGACAGAACATCCAATTGCATTACATTAGCCATAGGCTCACTCCGCTTTCATGGTTTTTGCCTTTTCGACGGCAGCATCAATGGTACCCACCATATAGAATGCGCCTTCAGGCAGGTCATCATGTTTGCCTTCCAGGATTTCCCTGAAACCGCGGATGGTCTCTTTCAGCGGAACATACTGGCCGGGGGTACCGGTGAACTGTTCGCCTACGAAGAACGGCTGGGACAGGAAACGCTGGATCTTACGGGCGCGGGCAACGGTCAGCTTGTCTTCGTCAGACAGTTCTTCCATACCCAGAATGGCGATGATGTCCTGCAGTTCTTTATAACGCTGCAGAATCGCCTGCACGCCGCGCGCTACTTTGTAATGTTCCTCGCCGACTACCAGCGGATCCAGGATACGGCTGGTGGAGTCCAGGGGATCCACGGCCGGATACAGTCCCAATTCCGCGATGGCACGGGACAGGTTGGTGGTTGCGTCCAGATGGGCAAAGGTGCCGGCCGGAGCAGGGTCAGTCAGGTCGTCCGCGGGAACGTATACAGCCTGTACGGATGTAATGGAACCCTTGGTGGTGGAAGCGATACGCTCCTGCAGGGCGCCGATATCGTTTGCCAGGGTAGGCTGATAACCTACGGCAGACGGCATACGGCCCAGCAGAGCGGACACTTCGGAACCTGCCTGGATAAAACGGAAAATGTTATCAACGAACAGCAGCACGTCCTGGCCGGATACATCACGGAAATATTCCGCCATGGTCAGGCCGGTCAGGCCTACGCGCATACGGGCTCCGGGGGGCTCGTTCATCTGGCCGTAAACCAGACAGGTCTTGTTGATAACGCCGGATTCTTTCATTTCGTTCCACAGGTCGTTGCCTTCACGGGTACGTTCGCCTACGCCTGCGAATACGGAATAACCGCCGTGAGCTGTCGCAATGTTATGGATCAGCTCCATGATGATAACGGTCTTGCCTACGCCGGCGCCGCCGAACAGGCCGACCTTGCCGCCTAATGCGTAGGGTTCGATCAGGTCGATAACCTTGATCCCGGTTTCCAGAATCTCGGCCACGGTGGACTGATCTTCAAATTTCGGAGCCGGCCTGTGGATCGGCCAGTAATCTGCCGCCTCTACCGGGGTATCGTCATGGTCAACGGTCTCGCCCAACACATTGAAGATACGACCCAGGGTTCCGGGGCCTACGGGAACACGGATAGGAGCTCCGGTGTCTACTGCGTCCATACCGCGTACCAGACCGTCGGTGGAGCTCATGGCAACGGTACGGACTACGTCATTGCCGATGTGCTGCATAACTTCCGTGGTCAGATGGACTTTCAGTCCATTGCCCACTTCACCGTCGATGTGGATGGCGTTATAAATCGCAGGCAGGCCGTTTGGCGGAAATTTAATGTCGACAACAGGGCCGACGACTTGTACTATTTTACCAGTCATCTAGTATTTCCTCCCTTAGCTTTGCTGCAGAGCTTCCGCTCCGCCAACGATTTCGTTAATTTCACGAGTAATGCCTGCTTGACGAGCTTTATTGTATGACAACTCTAAAGATCTAAGTAAATCACTCGCATTATCGGTCGCCGACGACATGGCCGTCATACGGGCGCCCAGTTCGCTTGCGGCTGACTGCATCAGCGCGGCATAAATTTTAGTATTTACATAATAAGGCAGCAGCTGCGCCAGCATTCCTTCTGCAGGACTCTCAAACAATACGTCGCCCGCTTCCGCCCCTGCTTCTCCCTTACCCTGTCCTTCCGCCGCAGGCGGCTGCACCGGCAACAGGTTCAGTGTTTCCGGGGTATAGGACAGAGCCGATTTAAACCGGGTGGAGATCAGTTTGACTTCGTCCACTTCACCGGACTTGAACGCGTCCACAGCCGCTTTCGCGATCTGTTCCGCGTAATCAAAATTCGGTTTGTCCGACAATCCGAAGATATCTTTTGCTACATCGTAACCGCGGTGCTGGAAAAACTCCTTCGCCTTGCGGCCAACCGTGATCAGGTAATAATTTTCCGTTTCTGCAATCTCTGCCACCGCATGCTTCAGCAGGTTGGAGTTATATGAACCCGCCAACCCTTTATCTGCGGCGACTACGATAAATCCGGTCTTCCGCACCGGCCGTTGGGCCAGCAGTGGAGCGTCCTTCTGCGAAACGTCACCTGACGCACCCTTAACGACAGTTAACAAAAGATTTTCGATCTTATCAGCAAATGGACGGGTGGATGCGGCTTTCTCCTGCGCACGGCGCAACCGGGCAGCGGCGACCATTTTCATGGCCTTGGTGATCTGCTGGATATTCTTAACGCTGCGCATACGCCGATGAATCTCGCGTGGATTTGCCATCAGTCACTCACCTCTTTCCGTCAGAGGTTACAAAGGTCTGTTTGAAATTTGCCAGCTCTTTCTTCAAAGCTTCTTCAGTGGCATCCGTGATCTTCTTGTTCTTAACGATATCGGCGCCGATTTCGGGAGCTGTGTTTTCCATGTATTTCAGCAGTTCAGCTTCAAAACGGGTAACATCGGCAACCGGAATGTCATCAATATAGCCCTTGGTACCGGCGTACAGGGAGATAACCTGTTGTTCAACCGGCATCGGAGCATACTGCGGCTGTTTCAGCAGTTCGGTCATACGCATACCGCGGTCAAGCTGTGCCTTGGTGGCTTTATCCAGATCGGAACCGAACTGTGCGAAAGCAGCCAGTTCGCGATACTGGGCCAGATCCAGACGCAGGGTACCTGCTACAGACTTCATTGCTTTGATCTGAGCGGAACCGCCTACACGGGATACGGACAGACCTACGTTGATAGCCGGACGGATACCTGCATAGAACAGGTCTGTTTCCAGATAAATCTGGCCGTCGGTAATGGAAATAACGTTAGTGGGGATGTAACCGCTGACGTCACCGGCCAGGGTTTCGATAACAGGCAGCGCGGTGATGGAACCGCCGCCCGCTTCTTCGTTACGGCGAGCCGCACGTTCCAGCAGACGGGAATGTAAGTAAAATACATCGCCGGGGAACGCTTCGCGTCCGGGAGGACGGCGGAGCAGCAGGGACATGGCACGGTATGCCACAGCGTGCTTGGACAGGTCGTCATAAATACACAGGACGTCTTTGCCCTGGTTCATGAAGTATTCGCCCATGGATACGCCGGCATAGGGAGCCAGGAACTGCAGAGGTGCAGACTGTGCTGCCGTAGCGGCCACGATAATAGTGAAATCTTTTGCCCCGTATTTTTCCAGAGTACGGGACAGACGGGCAACCGTAGATGCCTTCTGGCCGATTGCCACATAGATACAGATAACGCCGGTGCCTCTCTGGTTGATGATTGTATCAACCGCAACAGCGGATTTACCGGTACCACGGTCGCCGATGATCAATTCGCGCTGGCCGCGTCCGATAGGAACCATGGCGTCAATCGCTTTAATACCGGTCTGCAGAGGTACGTCTACGGATTTACGGTCTGCAATACCGGGGCTGGGGGATTCAACGGGACGGGTCGCGGCCGTCGATGGGTTCGCCCAGGGGGTTGACCACGCGGCCCAGCAGGCCTTCGCCTACGGGAACTTCCATCAGCCTTCCGGTACGGCGGATGACGTCGCCTTCCTTAACGGTCGTCTCACCGCCCATCAATACGACGCCTACCGAATCGGCGTTCAGGTTCTGTACCATGCCGGTAACACCGCCGGACAGTACGACCAGCTCGCCGGCCATAGCGTCATTCAGGCCTTTAACGGTAGCGATACCGTCACCGACCTTTTCAATTACACCGACTTCTTCCAGATCGGCGCCAAAGCTGGTGTCCTCGAGCTTCTTCTCCAGAGCTCCGGTCATTGCAGCAGTCTTTTCGTATCCGGATACATCGACGCCCGAGAGGGCAATCTTCATATCGTCCAGTTTGCGGAGTACGGATGCGTCGTAGACCTTGTCGTCTACCGTTACAATGATACCGCCGAGAATATCAGCATTGACCTTTTCGACAGCCTCGACAGGTTTGCCAAACTTCTCTTTGAGGATTTCAGCAATGGATTGATACTCACCAGCGGCCAGTTTCTTGGCCGTGGTAACGGTCACCTCAGGGGTGGCGTCTGCTGCCAGATCGATCTTGAAGTCAGATAACAGTTGCTTAATCAAAGCAATATTCTCTTCGTTCTGCATATTGTACCAATCACCTCCGAAAAACCGAATGTCCTCCCCGGGTCTCGCTACCTCCCGGACAGTCTCATTCAGCTGGTAAGCGGGAGATTACTTGCTCATAACGGAGTCAACAATCTCGCCGGCCAATTTCTTGTCTTCGTCAGTACCTAACTTCTGACCAATGATCTTGCCTGCTGCGGCCATAGCCAGGTCAACAACCTGGGCGCGGACATCGTCCATGGCAGCCTTCTTGTCGTTGGCGATAGCAGCCTTGGCATCAGCAACAATTTTATCCTGCTCGGCCCGGGTATCGGCAACAGCCTTGTCCCGGATAGCCTGGGCATCTTTCGTAGCTTCTTCAATAATAGCGGCAGCTTCTTGCCTTGCTGCTGCCAGCTTCTCGGCCCATTCCTTCTGAATAGCCTCAGCATCGGTCCTTGCCTTCTCGGCAGCTTCCAAATCGCTGGCAATCTTGTTCTTGCGTTCTTCCATCATTTTAGCTACTGGCTTGTAAGCAAATTTCGCAAGAACAAAAACAAGGAACAAAAAGTTAATAACCTGCGCAATAAGGGTAGCATTAATATTTACCAATTTTTGCACTCTCCTTTTGTTCTTTATTAACTAAAGATTAATTAAGGTGTTCTCACAGAAATTTACTTAATGAACGGGTTGGCAAATACGAGAACGATGGCGATAACGTAGCAGAGGATAGGCATGGATTCAACCAGACCTACGGAAACCAGCATGTTGGTGAACAGCTTGCCGGATTCTTCCGGCTGACGGGCCATGGACTCCAGGCCTTTGCCGGTCAGGTTGCCATTGCCCATAGCAGCGCCCAGCGCGGCGCCTAAGCAGATAAATCCAACAGCGAACATGCATGCTGCAGTGACGATAGCCTTTTCAGTCATGTTTTTTCATCCTTTCATTTTTATAATTTGATACTCTCATTCAATGCGCTCAATCAGTGATGCACGTAAATCTTCTCGTAGCTGCCCAGAGACAGCATAGTGAAGATAAATGCCTGCAGGAAACCGATGAACAAGCTGAACATTACCCAGAATTCGGGTACGATCCAGGGTGCCAGCTTATACAGTACGATCAGCAAGATTTCGCCTGCCAGGATGTTGCCGAAAAGACGAAGGGCCATGGTCAGAGGCTTCGTAAGTTCATCCAACAGATGCAGGGGAAGGAAAGCCGGACTCGGACTGATAAAATGCTTGAAGAAGCCGAAGCCATTCGTCGCCACACCGACAAAGTACACACCGATGGCCACTGTCAGAGACAGGGCAAAGCAGGTGTTGATATCGTTGGTGGGTGAAGTCCAATGCACGCCGACCTGAGGAAGCATTCCCAGTTCATTGCTGATGAGAATGAACATGAAGAGGGAGACGAAGAAGGACAACATTGCCTTCTTACCCTTTTCACCCAGGGAACCGGTAACCAGGCCCTCGATGAACTCCACGAAAAACTCCATGACATTCTGCAGTCCGCTGGGAATCAGTTTTGCATTTTGGGATGCAAAGACGAACAACAGGATCAGGATAATCATGGAAATCCACGTCATATACATAGTCTGCATATTAATGGTGATTCCGGGCGCAATTTCCCGCGCGAGATAATGGATCAACTCCTCTGAGTGTCCTGCCGCCTCTGCAGCCGCTGCTGCTGCTTCATTTCCCATTCTGCCACACTCCTTTCTTCGCATCTCCGTCTTTTGTGAGCCGGTATGCGATAAATGTTAAATTAATAATAAAAAATATATGCATCAGAAGGAGTCCCGCGAGGACAAAGGCCACGTTGAACCCCTGCTTCAACAACAAAACCATAATAGACGCTATGGCGATCAGACGGTATGTACCGTAGCGCCGCATGACTTTGATGCCCTTTTTCGGCGTTTCGACATAGGGCAGCGCCTTCCGTACACCCAGCAGCATAATCATGGCGTCTAAGGCGCCCAGCACAGCGCCCCGGAAAAGCCCGATACCGATTTCCCTGCTGTAGAATGCCCCTGCAGCTGCTGCCAAAAGGCATCCCGCCAGAAACGGGAGCAGCAAAAACTGCCTGTAGCTCCTGGTCACCAGCGGCGTCAGGTCAAATTTCATCATGGCGGCTATTCCTTCTGGTTGGCCAGCATGGCCATCTTAATCAGGTCCGCCAGGGCAAGAAGCATGCCGAGCAGCGCCACACCGAGACCCACGAGCCTGAAGATATGGCTGCCCGTCTGGAAACGGACATCCAGCCAGTCGCCGATGAGGTAGCCGGCCAGGAAATCAAAGACCGTCATCACAGAAAAGGCAGAAACAGCCGTAATGGCACGGAAGCGTTTTCTTTTTTCAGTAAGCTCCTTATCTTCCTTTTCCTTGTCCTTGTTCTCCATCCGTTCCCTGATACCGATCCTGCCGGATCCCGCCAGCCTCATCCTCAATACTAATACTAAAGGACCATTGATTCATTCGTCAGCACGCTTCGTCACACAAACTCATTTCATCAATGCTGCCCCGAAAAATTCATAAACAATTCACAATTAGTCACAGTTATACATATTTATTTTAATATAAAATCGCCAAAAAGCCAACTGTTTTTTTTAAACTGAAGGGAGAATTTACAGTTAAAAGAAAAACCCCTCCGGAGAAAAAACAGATTTACACTTTCCATCATTTAGAAACCCGCGTCCTGAATACAACCGTTAACGCCTTGAATGATTCCGGCTCTTCCCGTGTATAACCGAACCGGTTCAGGATGAATCCCGTGATCCGCTCACAGGCGTGACCGTCCCCATAAGGATTGACTGCTTCCGCCATGGACCGGTAATAGGCCGCGTCGTCTAACAGACGGGTTGCCTCGTCCCGCACCGCTTCGTAACCGGTGCCGGTCAGCCGCACCGTTCCGGCCGTCACCGCTTCCGGACGTTCCGTAGTGTTCCGCAGCACCAGCACAGGTTTCCCCAAAGCCGGCGCTTCTTCCTGAATGCCGCCGCTGTCCGTCAGCACGATAGCAGCATGATTCATCAAATTGGCAAAGGGTTCGTAATCCATGGGCTCCGTCAGGTAAACCCTGTCAGTACCGGCCAGCTCCGCCTGCACCACTTCCCGTACTTTGGGGTTCTTATGCACGGGGAAAATCGCCGCCGTATCCGGATGCTGTTCCAATACGGTTTTCAGCGCCCGGTACACCTGACGCATAGGCTCTCCCAGATTCTCCCGCCTGTGGGTGGTCATGAGGATCAGCCGTTTGCCGCTGGCCAGGGCATCGTTAATGACCGGATCGGTAAAAACAAAATCCTTCTGTACCGTGGTATTCAGCGCATCAATGACCGTATTCCCTGTTACAAAAATGCTGTCTTCCGGCACATTTTCTTTCAATAAATTATAGCGACTGACAGCGGTAGGGGCAAAATGATAATCCGCCAGGGAGCCGGTCAGCTTCCGGTTCATCTCCTCCGGATAGGGGGAGTACTTGTTGCCGGTCCGAAGCCCTGCTTCCACATGCCCTAATTTAAGCTGGGCATAATAGGCAGCCAGGGAACCTGCAAAGGTCGTAGTGGTATCCCCATGGACCAGGACCAGGTCCGGCTGCGCATTGGCAATAACCTCTTTCAGACCCAGCAGCGCCTTCACCGTTATATCGTATAAGGTCTGACCGCTGGTCATAATATTCAAATCATAATCAGGCTCTATGGCAAACAGGCGCAGCACCTGGTCCAGCATCTCCCGGTGCTGGGCCGTGACCGCTACCACCGGTTCTATGTAATCCGGATATTTTTTCAGCTCCAGCACCAGCGGGCACATCTTGATAGCTTCCGGACGGGTGCCGAACACTGTCATCACTCTCAGTTTTTTCAAACTATGTTTCCTCCCCAGTTTCTAATTCATAATTCCTACTCAGGGATTTTTAAAATTCCGCTTTTTTTCGCGCCGACGGCGACGGCTATGCCAATCAAAATAATCACAGCAGCGGCAGTATACACATTGGCCATTGCCAGCACGATAGCCCCCAGGCTCAAAACTATACTGATGGCATACATAAGCAGCACCGCCTGTTTCTGACTCAGCCCCAATGCCAGCAGCCGGTGGTGCAGATGTCCCTTGTCCGGCTGAAAGATGGGTTTGCCGTTGCTGTACCGGCGCAAAATGGCAAAGGCCGTGTCCATGATGGGCAGGCCCAGCGCCACCGCGGGCACAATCAGGGCAATGGTAGCCGCGGTCTTTACCGCACCGAAAATGGCAATAGAGGCCAGCATATAACCGAGGAACATGCTGCCCGTATCCCCCATGAAGATCGTGGCGGGATTAAAATTATAGTGAATAAAACCAAAAATAGCTCCGGCCAGCGCCGCCGTCAGGGTCGCCACCGGATAGAACCCCTGATGAACCGCCACCAGGATTATAGTGATGG
Organism: uncultured Succiniclasticum sp.; assembly: GCA_905233365.1. Classification (GTDB taxonomy): domain Bacteria; phylum Bacillota; class Negativicutes; order Acidaminococcales; family Acidaminococcaceae; genus Succiniclasticum. Next base: position 6,653 of record CAJODT010000044.1, on the reverse strand, counting down.
ATGCAATTCCGGCAACGCCGGCTGCCAGCCCGTCCAGACCGTCGATCAGGTTTACAACATTAATAAAGCTGATCACCCAGAAAATCGTAAACGGAACAGACAGGTATTCCAGATAGAAATACCCGCCAAAGGGATTGTTCAGCCATTCGATCTTGATATCAAAGGCCACCAGAATACAGGCTGACAGAATCTGCCCCAGCAGCTTCACTTTGGCTGGCAGGGAATATTTGTCGTCCAGTATACCTACCAGCACAATCCAGACTCCGCCAAGCAAAATGCCCAGCAGGTCCCGGGTGATGGGAAGACTGCAGACCACGGCAATGACAAAGGCCAGAAAAATAGCCAGGCCTCCCAACCGGGGCATGATATGCGTATGCACTTTTCGTTTATCAGGTTTATCAACCGCTCCTATCTTAAAGGCCAGCTGCTTCACGTAAGGCGTCAGCAGAAAACTGGCCAGCAGGGCAATGATAAAAGCTAAAATATACAACCAGCAGACCTCTGTCTTTCTATGGAAAAACCCCTCATGCCGCAGGAATTACCACACGACTTTTATCGCATTGAAACAACAACAAAATACGTATCTCATTTTTCCGGATGGTCCAGAACTTCCACTTTAATTCCGGAACCTGCCAGCATATCCTCCGCCAACTTGTCAGGATAGGGATCTTTAAATACAATGCGTTCGATGCCCGCATTGATCAGAATCTTCGTACAAACCACGCAGGGCTGATTGGTACAGTACAGGGTTCCGCCCTCTACCGATACGCCATGAACCGCAGCCTGCACAACGGCGTTCTGCTCCGCATGGATGCCCCGGCACAGTTCGTGGTTTTTGCCCGAAGGCACATGGAGCTGTTCCCGCAGGCAACCCACTTCCCCGCAGTGGGGCATACCCTTAGGCGTCCCGTTATAACCAGTAGCCAGGATCTGTTTATTTTTCACTATAACTGCACCTACGCTGCGGCGCAGGCAGGTGGAACGTTTGCTGACTACCTGGGCGATTTCCATAAAATAATGGTCCCAGTCCGGTCTTACTACTTCATTACTCATGACAGTCCTTCAATCTGCCGTCGTTCGTTAATCGTGGCGGCTTAATCCTTACTTCACGTTTTATGCAGATTTCTTAATTAAAGCTGACAATTTCAGCCCGTTACCTCTTACAGCGTGCCAAAGACGCGGTCGCCTGCGTCGCCCAAGCCAGGCAGAATGTAAGCTTTTTCATTCAGCTCACGGTCTATGGCCGCTGTGTAAATCTCCACATCCGGATGTTCTTTGTTAATGACTTCAATCCCTTGCGGCGCTGCTACCAGTACCATCAGACAAATATTGTGCAGGCCTTTTTGCTTCAGCATGGAAATCGCAGCCGCAGCAGAACCACCGGTAGCCAGCATGGGATCTACTACGATGCACTTTGCGTCAAGCTGTTTGGGCAGGCCGCAATAATATTCCACCGGCTGATGGGTTTCCGGATCACGGTATAAACCAATATGGCCTACGTGTGCATGCGGGATCATGTTGATCACGCCATTCAGAAGACCCAAACCGGCACGCAGAATCGGAATGATCGTTACTTCTCCCTTTAAACGGGTACCCATCGTTTTTTCCAACGGCGTTTCCACTTCAATGGGTTCACTTTCCCACTTCTTCGTCACATCATATGTCATCAAAGAAGCAATCTCGCACAATAATTCGCGGAAATTCTTGCTGTTGCAGTTTTTGTCGCGCATCATCGTCAGCTTGTGCGCAATCAGCGGGTGATCGACTAAATGTACATTCATCGTCAAGGCTCCTTTCATGTAATGATAAGATTTTGTATTTTTAATTTACTATTCTTTTCTTAATTTACTCATTCTCGAATCGCATTACTGCAATCTGACAACAGCAGGCGCGTACAGATAAAAAATTAATAGTACTTTGCCCTTTCTCCCCCGATCAGGGGCGGACGGGTGCGGGCTGCAGTAAGTATCGCTTCCCCAACGGTTTTCACCTGCAGGCGGACCGGTACGGCTACCCGCTTCAAATGCATACCGATCAAAGTCTGCCCGATATCCATACCCAGGTCGGCGGTTACGGATTCCACCACCGCAGGACGCTCAAACAACTCATACGCCTTGCTGGCCGCACTGCCTCCGGCTTCCGGTACGGGATGCACTGTGACCTGAGTCAGGCCAAACCGTTCCATAGCTCCTTCTTCCACCACCAAAGCCCGGTTCAGGTGTTCACAGCATTGTACCGCCAGATACAGCCTGTGGGTTTTGGTTACAGCCAGAAGCGCCTTAATGATCGCTTCCGCCGTTTCCGGCGAACGGGCTGTCCCGATTTTAGAGCCCAGCACCTCGCTGGTGCTGCAGCCCAGAACAAAAATCCGTCCCGGTTTCGGCCGGGCCGTCTCAATCAGTTCTTCCGCAGCCGCGGCCACCGCAGCTGCAAGTTGTGATAAATCCATCTTTTATTCCTCAATCGCCATGATCTTGTTTACCCGGCGCGCATGACGGCCGCCGGCAAATTCCGTATCCAGCCAGGCGTCCAGGACGCTGACCGCCAGTCCGGGGCCCAGCACGCGTTCGCCCATGCAGATTACATTTGCATCGTTATGCTCCCGGCTCATGGTGGCAGAGAACACGTCCCCGCACAGGGCTGCGCGAATCCCCTTCACTTTATTGGCCGCCATGGACATGCCGATGCCGGTGCCGCAGACGAGGATGCCTCTTTCGGCCCTTCCTTCCGTAATCTCCCGGCAGACCTTCAGCGCAATATCCGGATAATCGCAGGAGTCTTCCGTATAAGTACCTGCATCATGGAACTCAATGCCCCGCTCTGCCAGATGCTGTTTCAGTACCTCTTTCAGGTGAAAACCTCCGTGATCGCTGCCGATTACAATTTTCATGCTGCGCGCCTCCCATAAACCTGAACAGTGATTATTATCTTCGCTGTTATACTGCTGTCGCTAACGATGACCTGCCTGTTCGGTTACATGCTTATTCAATACATTTTATCACAAAAACGGGTACTACACCATATATTGTTTAATGAAAACAAAATTTCATTTTTCAGCAACGGGGAAGCCTCTTTAAGAAGCAACAGGATAATCTTCTACTTTATTCTTCTGCTACCAGCAAAAACTCCGGGAAGCCGCTGCCGCTTTTGACGGTAATGCCGCCTTCTTCCGCCAGCAAAATCTGGTAGCCTGCCGCTTTCCGCAGCCGGTTCATTACCGCCAGGCCCAGCCCTTTTTCATCCACGCCCATGCCGATGATCAGCTCCGGCGATACCCTGTCAAAATCACGCAGCAATTCGTACAGATGCTCTGCCAGGTCGGGTTTTCCCTGACCCCAGGACAATATCTCTGCCGTATGGCCCCGCCGCAGGCTTTCTTCCAGCCGTTCTTTCACCGTATCGTCGCACAGCACCCCGACATGCAGGCCCTGTTTCTGCGCCCGCAGCACCGCCTGGGTAAGGCGCAAGTCTGCCTCTTTTCCTTCATATAAATACATAGGCGCTTGCGGCGCGTAATGACGGTATTTCATCCCCGGTGCTTTGGGCCGAAGGGCAGGATCCCCGTTCAGGGCAGGGTCAATCTCTACCGCTCCCAACCGTTCCTCCAGCATTTCCCGGGTAATACCTCCGGGACGCAAAATGGTGGGGACAGGTGAAGTCGTGTCCACCACGGTGGATTCCACACCGATACCACAGCTGCCGCCGTCCAGAATACCTGCTATCTTTCCGGTCATATCTTCCGCTACATCCCGGGCGTTAGTGGCACTGGGCTTGCCGGACACATTGGCGCTGGGCGCGGCAATGGGACAGCCCGCCGCCCGGATCAGCGCCGCCGCCACCGGATGAGAAGGCATGCGTACCGCAACGGTATCCAGTCCTGCCGTCACAATATCCGGAACGATGGCGGAACGGGGGACCACAATGGTCAAAGGCCCCGGCCAGAAGGTTTCCATGAGAGCCCTGGCGTTTTCATTTAAACCGGTGGTCAGCGGCAATATCTGTTCCTGATCTGCAATATGCAGGATCAGCGGGTTATCGGCAGGCCGGCCCTTTACCGCAAAAATCTTCGCTACCGCTTCGGCGTTCAGGCCGTTTGCTCCCAGCCCATACACCGTTTCCGTAGGTTCCATTAAAATACATCCCCTCACAACTCAGTTTATCAAAACACATCTGTTATTTCATCTTTAATTTGAATTCAAATAAAGAGTCGCAGCCCTGCACCGTCTGCTTTAAGGAACCACTGACCAGTTATCATTTCTTTTGCAGTTCCTTAACCCAGTTGGCCCTGGCACTGTCCGGCCTCGCAGCAAAGACCATCCGGTCGATACCGGCATAATCCTTCACCACCGCCGTTACGGTAAAGCCTTGTTCCCTGCACAAGGCAGCCACCGCTTCACCCTGGCCGATGCCCACTTCAAAGACAGCCAGCCCGTCAGGTTTCATATGCTGCGGCAAGCTTGCGGTTATCTTACGGTAAGCAGCCAGTCCGTCGTTGCCTCCGTCCAGTGCAAGTCGGGGTTCTTTCTGCACGTCTTTAGCCAGTGTGCCGATCACTTCCGCCGGAATATAGGGCGGATTGGATACCACAATGTCAAACTGCGCTTTAACAGGCACCCGGGACCAGATATCCGACTGCAGGAACCAGGTACGGTCTCTCACGCCTAATAATTCCGCATTTTCTTTCGCCACGGCCAGCGCTTCCGGGGATATATCCACCGCCAGCCCCCGGGTTTCCGGCAGCAATTTTAATAAGGAAAGAAGAATGGCTCCGCTGCCGGTTCCCATATCCAGAATGTCTGTTCTTTTATTTGCAAAATTCTCTGACGTTCCGGCACGTTCCACAGCCTGGGCGGCTACCATTTCCCGGTCTGCCACCTCCTGTTGCCAGGCCGCTGCTTTATCCGGGTCTGTTTCGTTTTGCAGTTTTTCAGCGGAAATCTCCCTGGTTTTTTCTGCCGCGGCTTTTGCTTCCTCCGCCTTTTTACGCCAGAAAGCTTCCTTTTCCAGCTGGGTCAGGCTTTTCCCCGTGCAACATTGCACCAGCTTCTCTATCAGCAGTTCCGTTTCCGGACGTGGTATCAGCACCGCCGGGGTCACCTTGAACTCCCACTGCAGGAACGCTTTTCTACCAATAATATAAGCCAAAGGCTCCCAGGCCGCTCGGCGCAGTACATAGTCCCGATACCGTTTCAGTTCTTCAGGCAACAACTCCTGCTGCAGCCGCATGAACAAATCAATCCGGCGGCAGCCTAACACGTCACAAAGCAGTACCTCCGCATCCAGTCGCGGGTTCTCCAAACCCTTTCCGGAAAAGTACTGCTGTGTCCATTGCAATATTCTGTTTACAGTCCAAACGGCCTGTTCTGTCATCGTCTTCTTCCATTCTGCCCGCAGGATATTGCCATGACGGGCTAGCGTTCCTTAATTTTCGTTTTGCATGCATCCCGCAATCATTTCACCTGCTGCAGTTTTTCCGCTTGGCTTGCCGTGGCTAGCGCGTCCAGCAATTCAGAAAGATCGCCGTTCACGATGCTATCCAACTTATGCAGGGTCAGACCGATGCGGTGATCGGTGACCCGTCCCTGGGGATAATTATAGGTGCGGATCCGCTCGCTGCGGTCCCCGGTGCCAACCTGGCTCTTCCGTTCCGCCGCTTCCGACTGCTGCTGTTCCTGCTGCTTCATCTCCAGAATGCGGGAGCGCAATACCCGCAGGCATTTTTCCCGGTTCTTCAGCTGGGACTTCTCATCCTGGCACTGGGCTACGATCCCGGTAGGAATGTGGGTCATGCGCACCGCGGACTCCGTCTTGTTCACATACTGTCCGCCGGCGCCGCCTGCCCGGTAGGTGTCGATGCGGATGTCCTCCATGCGGATATCCACGTCCACCTCTTCCGCCACCGGCAGCACCGCCACCGTACAAGTAGAAGTGTGGATACGACCCTGGGATTCCGTCTCCGGCACCCGCTGCACCCGGTGCACGCCGCTTTCAAACTTCATGCGGCCATAGGCCCCGGCGCCGGAAATCTGGGCCACCACTTCCTTAAATCCCCCCAGCTCCGTGGGGTTGGCGTCCATCAGTTCCACAGACCAGCCCATGGCGTCCGCGTAACGGGTGTACATACGGAACAGAACTTCCGCAAACAAGGCCGCTTCCTCACCGCCAGCCCCGGCCCGGATCTCCAGAATGATATCCTTGTCGTCATTGGGGTCGCCGGGCAAAAGCATCAGGGTCAGCTTCTTTTCATATTCTTCCAGCACCGGCTTCAGGGATTCCGCTTCTTCCCGGGCCATCTCCGCCAGTTCCGGGTCGCTGTTTTCTTCCGCCACGGCCATGTCGTCATCGTACAGGGCTTTCTGCTCTTTGTATTCACGGAACACGCTTACGATTTCCTGCAATTTGGCGTGGGCCTTGGCGTATTTCTGATATTGCTGCGGGTCAGAGACTACATCCGGGTCCGACAGCTTGGCTTCCAGGTTCAGATATTTCTCCTCTACCCCGTGTAATTTTTCTAACATGATTTTTCCTCTTGTAACTAACGATTTCTTCTATTATAGCAAAACAGCCGCGGAAATTCCACGACTGTTGCATAGAATTTATTTGCTGTTTTTGCGAACTCGCTTGCTATGATGTTTTGCAAAACAGAAAGCGGC
>CAJODT010000043.1 GCA_905233365.1 uncultured Succiniclasticum sp. | reverse complement strand
TGCCGCGTTGCGCACGTCCAACATGGCCCAGCCGGTGAGGGCCAGCAGTAAAAACGTGCCTGCCCCGGGGCCATAAAAGCCGTCGTAGCCGCCGATAAAAAAGGCGATGACGGCGATGCGAAGTGGCGTCCTGTTGTCTGTTCTATCCACGTAGGAGTTGGGATCCTGGCTCAATTCCTTGTTGCGCATCACGTAAAACGCGGCAATGGGCAGCACGATGAGCAGCAGCTTATTGAAGACTTCATCGCTGATGAGCAGCGTCAGCCGCGACCCGATGGACGAACCGATAAACGCGCCCACGATGCAGATCAGGGCCGGGCGCAGTTTGATAAACCCATTGAGAGCAAGGCGCGCGGTGGAAACGCTGGTACCTATGGCCGAACTGAACTTGTTGGTGCCCAACGCCAGATGGGGAGGCAGCCCCGCCAGCAGGTAAGCGGGCAGGGTAATCAGTCCGCCGCCTCCGGCGATGGAATCTACAAAGCCGCCCAAAAACAGCAGGGGACAAATGATCAGATATTGTGTGTAAGCGTCCATGTTAATTACCTTAAAGCGTTGCGAAACGCTGTTGAATTTGTCGTCAGCCTGCAGACTCCTGTACTCAGCGTTTCACTTTTTAATATTTTTTACAGACTTTATGGCTGCTTTTTCCGCGGCAGACTGCTGATCACTTCGCCGCCGGCCCAGGCAACTGCCTTTTCTGCCAATACTTCGGTTGCGTCTACAAAACAGCCCTGCAGCTTGTACATCTGTACCGCCACCGGCACTTCCGTGCAGCCTAAGATGAAAGCCTCCACGCCTCGCTGTTCCATGGCGCGCAGCACATTCTGGGCAGGCGTGGCGTCGTAATTGTAATTGGTCGCTTTTACGCCATCGTAAATCATAGCGTGGATGATTTCCTGTTCCGCCTCATCTGGGTGAATGAGTGTCATGCCCAGATTTTCAAAGGCAGTTTTATAAATGCCGGAAGCGCAGGTGCCGGCAGAAGCCAAAAGCCCAAGCGTGCGGTAACCTTCCTCTGCACAAAACTTTGCCGTTTCTTCAATCATGTTGATGAACGGTGTCTTCACCTGTTTCTGTACTTCCGGCAAAAAGTAATGGGCCGTGTTGCAGCCGATGATGATCACGTCTGCCCCCATGGCGGTGAGACGCTCCGCCGATTTGACCATTTCCGGAACCGGACTGGGGCCTTTGCCGAAGATGCATTCGGAACGGTCCGGGATGTTGGTGTTGTTATCAATGACCGTGTGGATGTGCTCCTGGTCTTTGATAGCTTTAGTTGCCACGATGACCTTTTGCATCAGGTCTACGGTCGCCATGGGGCCCATGCCCCCCATAATGCCAATGGTTTTCATGCGTATCTCCATTCTGCCGCTGAACTGACGGCGCAATGTACAAGATAAAAAATATAATTGTTATGTAAATAAAATTATATCACAAAATGTCAAAGAAGAGTAAAAAAACTATGGTGTCAGTGAAACTTCATGTAATTTAAAGCGACTGACTATTTCGGTTATGATATAATTAAAATCGGATAAATAGATAAAATGAAAAACTGGTTTTCCATAATTCTGACAAACTTATTTATTATAACTATATGCAGGAGGTAACGACCATGGCAAAAACAATCATAACAACTACCAAAGCGCCGGGGGCAATTGGCCCATATTCCCAAGGAATCAAAGCCAACGGCTTCGTGTTTGCGTCCGGACAGCTGGGCCTGGTTCCGGAAACGGGAGAATTTGCAGAAGGCCCCGCCAGTCCCTGACGAATGTGAAGCATGTGCTGGAAGCTGCCGGTTCCAATCTGGAAAAGGTCGTAAAGGTCACCGTCTTTTTGAAAGACATGAAGGATTTCGCAGTCATGAACGCGGTCTACTCCGATTTTTTCAAAGAGGACTGTCCGGCCCGCTCCGCCGTTCAGGTGGCGGCTCTTCCCAAAGATGGTTTAGTAGAGATTGAAGTGATCGCGGAAGCGTGAGGGAGGTTTGTATGAAACGAAAATTCATAACGTTGCTGCTTGTGATGGCGGCGGTGTTTTCTTTATGCTGCGGCGCGTTTGCGGCGGAGCGGGACAGCATCTCTGTCAACGGGCACGCCAGCGCGGAAGTCGCGCCGGACATGGCGACGCTGTATGGCAATCTGGAAAAACGGGCGGCCACCGCGGAGATGGCGAGGGAAAATCTGGCCAAAGAGATGGCGGCGTTCAAACACGTGCTGCTGGGCCAGATGATTACCGGGCAGAATATACAGACCGTCCGTTACACGTTGCAGCCGGAATACAGTTATGAAAAGAATAAACGCAGGCTCACCGGTTACGTCGCCCGCGCGAACTACAAAGTGAAAATCAAAAATCTGGAAAAACTGGGTACTGTGATCGACAAGTCCATTGGCTGCAACTTTACCGTTGACAGAGTGGAATTCGGGCTGAACAACCGCTCCCTGTTTGAGAACAGTCTGCTGGAAGAAGCGGTGGCCAACGCCAGAAGCAAAGCTGCCGTGGTTGCCCGGGCAGGGGGGCGGACCCTGGGGCATCTGATTCACGCCAGCTTCAGCACGGTCAGCAATGTGACCCGCGCCGTGAACCGCAATATGGTGGCTAAAGCTGCCAGCATGGACGCTGCGGAAGCGACACCTACCGAGCTGGATCCGGGCGTCATCACCGTAAACGCCAATGTTGATTTAGAGTTTGCACTGGAATAATTTAAGAAAGAATGAAATTTATATTTTATAGCAGTTATTTATTTTTGGTATAAAAACACAAAAGCATAAAAACAAATAAAAAATTTACTTTTTCCGGATTGACATTGTGATAGATTTATGCTATAATTCATTCTGCACGAAATCTGCGGAAACAGTGCTGCCTGTGCAGCCTGTTCTGACAGCGCGACGCACTGGGAACGGCCCGGCGTTCAGCTGTTACCTTTTTCCTGCACTGCATAGAGCAGGGGTCTTTAACCGGGGGTGTAAAGGCTTCGACGGGTATAGGTGGTGTACGATAAGCGAGCCGTGGTTCCATCAGCACGTTAAACGGTGGACGTTTAAATTTAAACGCAGATCACGAATTAGCACTGGCAGCCTGATTTAGGCGCCCGTCCTGCCAATCCGGCTCCCGCAGGAGCGGTAAGGACGTCACTTAGCGGGATCGTCCGTGAGCAAGGTTCGTAGCTTTCGGATTAAATCTTACGAACTAGCGATGGCGCAGCCGGTCGGCAGGCGGTGCCGGAGCGAAATAAAGTATGCTGTCTGCGCTCGGAGAAAGTTGTATGGCAATATGTTCGGACAAGGGTTCGACTCCCTTCACCTCCACCAGCGAACCCTCACTTTTTGTATGAGTAAAAAGTGGAAAATAATAAAGAAGAGCTACCGTATCGAAATCCGGCAGCTCTTCTTTTTTGCTTTTCACGTTTTTTTCATGCCCTGGTCGTAAAAACGACCAACTTCGAAACGCAAAGCCGCACCAATACTGGGATTTAGTTCCCATAACTCTTAAATATTTAAGGATTGATAGTTTGTATGTATCAGTAAGGCGAAGCCGTAAGATACAACTGTCAAACTGCTTGAGAGAGGAGGCTCAGAGTTTCCCCGCCGTAACCGGTAGGGAGCGCTGCCATCGCACAAACTCATTTAATCAGCGTTTCCTTAATCAGTGTTTTCTTAAGCTTTTCAGCGCTGCTTTCCGTAAGGCGATACGCTGATCTGCAGGCAGTCTGCGGAATTTTTTTGCCAGGTTGTTTTCCCAATCGCCGTACATGGGATTGGGCAGCAGGATGAACTTTGTGCCGAAGGATTGTCTGTGCGCATCAATGATCCGGTTGCGTTTTGTATTTTTATCGTGCTTCAGCATCGCCTCAACGTCCAGCGGCATTTGGGTTTTAGACTTGCCGTTTTGCATTTCTGTTTTGGGTGCAGCGGCAGCTTCTTTTTCTGCGTGAAGTAATCCGCTTTTTTCTGCCGTGTCACCGTTTAGCGTTGTTGCGTTGCCGGTTTTATTTTCGTCAGCTTCTATTTTGTAAAATATCTCATTTTCATCCCGCACTGCGCCGATGGGGAAATCGGCAACGTTGTCGCCCAGGTAGCAGATGATATCATAACGCCGTGCCAGTTTGGCAAACTGCTTCATCTTGCTGCCGCTGCGGTCGTTCATCAGCAGGTGCGTTTCATCCTTGAAAGGCAGGCCTGCTTTCTGAAAAAAGCGGGCGGTGATGTCTTTGTCCTGGGGGCCCCGTCCGGTTACGTAGAAAATCTGTACGCCGCGATTGTCAGCGTATTTCAGAAAATCCCTGGCGCCGGGCAGCAGTTCATTGTGTTGCGCAATCCAATGTTGCCATGCGTTGTAGTCTGCTTTTGCTTCAGGGTGTTCAACATAATACATTTCAAGGGGCGCATGACAGACAATAGTGTCATCGATGTCGATGACGACGGCCAACGGACGAAGACCAGCTTTTTGCTCCGACAGTTTTTCCTTTTCATTTTCCGGCTGAACGCGTCCGTCATCGCGGGACTGCTTGCTGCTCCGTTGTCCTTCAACGTTTCTGTTTGCCGTAGCTTTACGTAATGTTTTTTCTTCTTCCCTGCGCTGTGCGATGGCTTTATCCACTTCCATGGTTGCGAGGTTGTACGCCTGGTAACTCAGGCCGCGGAATTCGGCGGAACGCTGTACCCATAAAATTGCCGTCAGGTTTTCTTCTTCGGCTAACTGGGAAGCGGTGAGGTATTGTATTTCTTCCTGCAGCGGGGCAGAAGGTGCTGGGACAGAAGCCAAAACGGTTGAACAGAAAAGTCTGGCAGCAATAACAAACGAAGCACCGGATGCGAGAAATAAGCGATGGATAAAATTCATGTTGCAGACCTCCCGGAAGTTGAAAAAAACTTCCAAAAATGTTTACTCTGTACCTATTATAACATGTCAACTTGGTTTATAATAGATATGCAGGAGGATAATTGACGATGGACAAACAGGTGCAGGCCGTCATCTTCGACATGGACGGCGTGATTTTTGATTCGGAGCGGCTGGTGATTGAATGCTGGCAGGTAATTGCGGATAAATATAACATCCCCGATATTGTGGAAATCTGTATGCGGGTCCAGGGCAATAACAGGATGGAAACGGCAAAACGTTTCCGGGAAAAATACGGGAACGATTTTCCCTACGAGATTTATAAGAATGAAGTGACTGCCTTGTTCCGTGAACGGTACGGAAACGGAAAGCTGCCTTTAAAGCCCGGCGTATTGGAAGTCCTCACAGAATTGAAACGTAAGCGCGTGCCGCTGGCTCTGGCTTCTTCCACCCGGACGGATATCGTGAAGCTGGAGCTGGACGAAGCGCATCTGCTGCCATATTTCGACGCAGTGTTAGGCGGGGACATGGCGCCCCGCAGCAAACCGGAACCGGATATTTTTCTGGCAGCGGCGGCAGCGCTGGGTGCTGTTCCGGAAAACTGTTATGTGCTGGAGGATTCCTACAATGGAATCCGGGCGGCGCATCGGGCAGGGATGCATCCCATTATGATACCGGACATGCAACAGCCCACGGAAGAGATACGCGGGCTGGCGGAGGTAATTTTGGATAACCTGATGGCTGCGCTGGAGTATCTGCGGGAGCGCATGTAAATTAACAATATGTTCAGAAACGTAACAGGCAGAGGGAAGAGAGGTGATTTTCAGGCTTCTGTGATATTCACGGAATGAGTTGTTTCCTGTAATTTCGGTTGACTTTGGTAATCTGATTTTGTATCATTAGTTTTAAATAAGTAATAATGAAAGAAGGGTTTTGATCATGACTTTTAAAAGCAAGAAGTTTTTAGCAGCGGGTATGTTACTTTCCATGATAGCTTTTGCTGCGGCAGGCTGCGGCGGCGGGGACAAGAAAGCGGAAGCTCCGAAAAAAACGGAAACTAAAATTTATAATGTAGGTATCGTACAGATCGTACAGCATGAAGCGCTGGACGATTCCCGCAAGGGTTTCATCGAAGGCATGAAGAACAAGGGCTTCGTGGAAGGCAAGAACGTGAAGTATGATATGCAGAATGCCCAGGGAGACCAGTCCAACCTGCAGACCATCGCCCAGCGTTTTGTCAATAACAAGGTGGATCTGATCTGCGCTATTTCCACCCCGGCAGCCCAGACCATGGCCAACGCTACCAAGACGATCCCCATCGTGGGTAACGCTATTACCAGCTTTGAAACCGCGAAACTGGTGAAATCCGATAAAAAGCCGGACACCAATGTAACGGGCGCCAACGATATGGCGCCTGTAGCCGCCCAGATCGACCTGGGCCTGAAGCTGAAACCCCAGACCAAAAAAGTCGGTCTGATGTTTACCTCCAGCGAACTGAATTCCCAGATTCAGATCAACATGGCCAAGGACCAGCTGAAGAAAAAAGGCGTTGATTTTGTAGAAGGCAGTGTGAACACGGTTAATGACATCCAGGAGGTTGCCCGCAGCCTGGTCAGCAAGGGCGCGGAGTTCATCTATGTTCCTACCGATAACATCATTGCATCCGCTACACCGGCGCTGGTTGCCATTACCGATGAAGCGAAGATTCCGGTGATTGCCGCCGACGGCATCCTGCTGAAAAAGGGAGCCACTGCCAGCGTCAACATCGAATTCTATAAATTAGGCGTTGTCAGCGGCGAGATGGCTGGTGACATTTTGCTGGGTAAATCCAAACCCCAGGACATGCCTATCGCTTCCCAGAAAGAATTCAATCCTGTCATCAACAAAGCACAGGCTGAAAAGCTTGGTATCAAGATCCCGGAAGACCTGACGAAGTACGCGAAATAAAAGAAGCAGCACAAGGAGGCGCGCTATGAATCTTTACATCTGGCGTCATAATAAAACCTATCACAGCCACAGCATGATCAACGAGCCCTGCGTGGTGAACGAGTTTTATCTAGATGCGCTGGCGATCGTGGAAGCGGAAACGCTGGATGATGCGCTGAAGCTGCTGGAGGAACGGAAGGAAGGCTGGCGTGTGGAAGACCTGCGGGAGCTGGAACCCATCGTGGTGCCGCTGACCGGGGCGAAAGTGATCTATACCCATATCCGCGGTTCTATCGATCATTTATAAAGCGTTTTCACAGATACAGGAGAACAGGGCGTATGGCTAAAAACAATCCGTTGCGTATTTTCTGCAAAAACTGCGGCGCGCCTGCGGGCTTTGATATTATCCGCCAGACATACAGCTGTCCCAACTGCGGTGAAGTTTCCGGTATGGAGGAAGTACAGAGAAATGTAACCCAGTGGCGGGAACTGCAAAAAAAGAATATAAAAGCGCGGACGGAAGGGCAGGGCCTTGAAAAACACGTGTGCCCCACCTGCGGCGCCCAGGTCGTGTTCAAAGCAGGGGAAGCCTCCGGCGCCTGCGATTTCTGCGGCAGCAAGCTGGTGAGAAAAGACCTGATCAGTCCGGACCAGATGCCCGAAATGATCATACCGTTTTTTATTACGCCGGAAGAAGCGAAGAAACGGATGCTGCAATTTGCGGAAGAACATAAAAGCTCCCCGGAAGGCGAGGCGGTGTTACAACACATTGACAAATTAAAAGGCTATTATCTGCCGTACCAGCTGGCGCGGGGGCCCGTAGCTGCGACTGTTTCCCGTGACGCGACCTTTCGTAAGTATTATTGCGACGGATATCTGGACGGAACGGCGGTCAATACTTCCAAACAGCTGGACAACCTGACGCTGAATGAGATGGAGCCCTTTGACTGGTCGGAAGCCCGGTCTTTTGAATACGGCTACATTGCCGGGCAGAATGTGAAACTCTCCGATATTTCCGATGCCCAGACGGAAAAGCGTATCCTGGAGGAAGTGGAAGAGGACTTCCGCCCCGAGGTGGAACGGGTGATGCAGACCAGCGGCGTCGATGTGCATATGCAGTCCGGAAACCTGCTGACGATGCCGGTGCTGCTGCCGGTATATTTTATTAAAGCCAAATATAAAGACAAAGGCGTAACTGCCGTCATGAACGGGCAGACGGGACGTATCGCCATTTCCACCGGGCGGGAAAAGAAGACGCTGCCCTGGGTGGTTGAACCGATCCTGTACACGTTGGCAACGTTTGCTGTCTTACTGTTTTTGTTTAGCAGATTGGAGGATGGGGCCACCCTGGAGGGCAATATTATGATGGCCCTGCTTTGCACCAGTGTTCCGTGCATTATCTACTTCGCAGTGTTTTCACAGGGCAGGGATGAACTTGTGCGGCGTATCGTGTTAAAGAGCGATGTGTCCAAAGCGGAGCGCAAAGGTACGAATCTTTCCATTGCGGAAGGCGGGGATGTGTTGGAGAATCCGTACGATAACACACCCATCTTCCGGGAGAAAAATGAGCAGGGCAAACTGGCGCCGGTGCATTTGCGGTTTTATCCCTTGGGCAGAATTATTTCCATCATCTTTAATACCGTTGTCACCGTTTTCCTGCCTGCCATCATTGCAGCCTTCATCCGCTTTCTCGAAATGAAACCCGGAGAAAAGTTTATGGACGGATTTTCTATCGGTTACGGAGCGGCGTGGTATGTCATCGCTTTCATTATTGCCATTATGTATTTATCCAGAGGTGTGCGTCAGGACGCCTACGATCATCCCTACATTTACGAAATTCTGGAAAACGGAAAAGAAAAATTAATTGGCAGCAGCGCTTCCAGAAAACTGACGGTGCTATCCATGTTCGGCGTCGGGGCAATGGATGATGACGGCAAACGGATCGGCCTCTTCAGACTGTTATGGATGCTGGGCGGTGTCGGACTGTTCCTGGGCGGCACGCTTTTGTTTATCCTTATCGGCTGCGTAGCGGCAATTTTGAGTTGAGGCAAGGCTGTATCTGATTTGCATAAAGGGATTATTGGTCATAGAAGCTATGCTGACGAGCCACAACCTGCAGCAGTTGGATGAACATCATGAAAAAAGAAAGTGTAACGGGCAAACAGAAGAGTGTGTAGCCCGGGCGGGAGTGTGACCGGATGCAATCGACGTTGTTTCTGTACGGTTCATTGGGATTGGGTGTACTTTTTCTTTCCACTTCTGCAATCTTTGTCAAAATGGCGGAAGCACCCTCTGGCATCATTGCGTTTTACCGTTTGCTTTTCACGCTGTGCTTTTTGGTTCCTGCCTTGTTGTGCAGGAAAAAAGAACGGGAGCAGTTGTTGCATCTCAGTGCGAGGCAGTGGAAGCTGGCAGTTGTTTCCGGCGCATTGCTGGCCGTTCACTGGGTGATGTGGTTTGAGTCGTTGCGTTATACGTCGGTGGCCAGTTCGACCGTGCTGGTTTCCCTGCAGCCGCTGTTTTCCATTTTGTGGGGCGGCCTGCTGCTGCATGAAAAGGTTTCCAGACAGGGAATGGCCGGCGTGTTTCTGGCCATTGCCGGCTCTGTCATCATCGGCTGGGGCGATTTCCAGATCAGCGGCGCGGCCTTTTGGGGCGATGTCCTTTCCTTTGCGTCGGCGGGCGTGATCAGCCTGCACTTTCTCTTCGGGCAGATTCTCCGGAAAGAACTGGACGTGCTGCCTTATACGACAGTGTGTTATTCAGCAAGCGCTGTTTGTCTGGCAGCGTATGCGCTGGTCGCGGGCCAGCCGTTTAGCGGCTACTCCCTGCAGACATGGGGATGCTTTTGGGGCCTGGCCCTGTTTGCCACGGTTGGCGGGCAGTGCGTGTTCAACCTGCTGCTGAAGTATCTCCCGGCTACGGCTGTCACCATGGGGATTTTAGGTGAGCCGGTGGGAACGATCATCCTTGCGTTCCTGATCTTTGGCGAAAGCATCGTGCTGCAGCAGGGGCTTGGGATGCTTTGCATTTTAGGCGGGTTGTGGATTTATTTCAGCAAGAAGCAGTGATTTGCAAAACGGCTTCATAATGCATGGCAGGGAAGAATGAAAACAGACTGAAAGAGATTACGGCAAGCAGCAAGTTACAAAATGGAAGGTAACATTTCAAAAATGACAGAAGCTGAAGAAATCAAATTTGACAAAACCGAAACAGATAATTATGCCGACGGGCATGAGCAGGACGAAAAACTGCCTGACAGCATTGGCGATAAAATAGAAACCAAGCTGAATGAGATCCGCGATGAGGTTGGCAGCCGGATCAATCCTATTTTTGTGGCGGCCAACAAGTTTTCCAGCAACGTGCGGCAGGCGCTGGACCTTGAAACGGATCCGGGGCTGCTGGAAGAACCGGAGTATGGCGACGTAATCTGTGTGCACCGTATCGGCTACGAGCATTATGGAATTTACGTGGGCGACAATAAGGTGATCCATTACGACATCGATCCCTCGGATCACTACAAAATCTGTATCCATCAGGCAGCCATGGAAGAATTCCTGAACGGAAGCCTCGTCTACAGTATCTGCGAATTCCCTAAGGTGTACGGGCGTCCTACGGAGGAAATCCCTTTTGCGGAGTTCCGGAAAAAGTTTGCCCATCCGGAAAAGGCGCAGACCCTGTGGGATGTGCTGAAGATCAGCAATTACCATCTGTACACGCCGGAGGAAACGGTGATCCGTGCCCGGGAACGTATTGGCGAAACACAGTACAGTTTGTGGACGAACAATTGCGAGCACTTTGCCATCTGGTGCAAGACGGGAATTTCCGAATCGCACCAGATCGAGGATCTGCTGAGCGCGATGGCAGAGACCGGACGTCAGATCAGGGAAGGATTAAAGGCTGGATTGGAGATTGCCGCGGATTTTGCGGAAGAAGTAGGGAAACGCATTGAAGAGCGGGAAAAGGAACAAACGAAGCAGGGGACGAATTCAGTGTAAAAGAGCGCAGAGGAACAATGGCGTATACATGATCATGTTGCGGTTTGTCCTTTACAAATAGTTAAGCATTAAAACAATCTGAGTTGCGACAGTAATATTTTCCGGAACCCTCCGGACGAAAGGAAAATCCGGTCTGAAGCTGCGACCGGAAGTGAAATTTGCTATGAAATTTGCGGAAGTACAAGTGGGAGTGCCTTACCCCGAGAAGAAATTAAAAGTGACGGAGGAAGAGGTGAAAGCCTATCTGGCCGCGGTGGAAGATGACACGCCGCTGTATTTTGAGGAGCAGCTGGTGCCGCCGGCCTATGCAGCGGTGTTTACCCGCTGGGAAGCGCTGACCGGGGAGCATCTGGAGGACGGTACCGTTCACGCCAAACAGGAATTCCGTTATCATAAGCCCATTCACTGGGGCGAAACGCTGACCCTGCGGGGGCAGGTGAAAGAAAAGAAGGAAAAACGCGGCCTGAAATTTGTGGCGCAGAAAGTGGAAGCTTTTAATGAGGCAGGAGAACTGGCGGTGGAAAGCGAAATCACTATCATTCTGCCGGAATAATCTGCAAAGATAAAATGGAACAAGAGGAGAGAGCATGAAAATTATCAATAAGGGCGATGTGTTTACACTGCCTGCCAAACAGATCACACAGGACATGATCAACCGTTACGCGGACGCGGCGGAAGATCACAATCCGCTGCATATTGATCCGGAATTTGCCAAAACCACGCGTTACGGCGGAACCATCGCTCACGGCATGTTAAGCGTGGCGTTCATCCAGGAACTGATGATGCGAACCTTTGGCAGGGACTGGCTGGAAAGCGGCGTGATCGAGGCGGGTTTTATGGCGCCGGTGCGTCCGGGCGATGCGATCGTTACGGAAGCGACAGTGATGCGGGCAGTGCCTGTGAAGGATGCGGAGAATAAGCTGCAGGTTCGGATCCAGGTGCTGTGCCGGAACGAAAAGCAGGAAAAGGTAATCAGAGCGACGACAGAAGTAACGGTAACCTGATAGCGTTACGGGTATGGCTGATTTATTCACTGGTTCATTTGTGCGGTACATGATTTGCTTCTCGGAAGGACTTCGAAAAAAACGGGGTGAGAGCACCGGACATGAGCATACAGTTTATCATAACAAAACTTCTGGTACGCCTGTCCGGGAGCAAGCGGATCACCGGCCTGCCAAAAGATAAAATGCTGAAACAGATACGCAGGCGTAATAAGCTGAACCGTTTTTACATTCCAAAGGACGGTACATTTATTTACCGGGACGTGAAAGTGCGGGTTGAAGATCTGGACGGCGTTTCAGAAGGCGGACAGTCCGCAGATTTTCATTGCCTGGCGATTTGTCACAGGGAAAAACCGAAACGGGCCGTTTTATGTGTCTACGGCGGAGGCCTTTTGTTGTCGCCGCCGCGGATGTTTGTAGGCTTTGCCAAAAAAATGGCGGCCAATACGGGCGCGGATGTGTGGTTCCCGTATTACCCGCTGTGCGATGAATATACCATTCGGGACAGCGTCCGCATGCTGTATGAAGTGTATGCCGCCATGTGCCGGGAATATGAAGACGTGCGCTGGTACGGTTACTCTTCCGGCGGGGCGCTGCTGCTGCTCTTGGGCGCATACCTGAACGATAACAGTAAACCGCTGCCCATGCCGGAAAAACTGGTGCTGATCTCCCCCGGCGGGATACCGTCCACGGAGGAAGAGTGGGAGCAGATGCAATCCCTGAACAGTAAGGACGTCATGCTTTCGGCGCAGTACATGAAAACGATACAACCGCTGCTGTCCCACGGTAATGCAACGATTCCGCAGTGGATGCAGAGCTGTGAGGGAGCAGACTTTTCCGGTTTTCCGGAGACGTGGATCTATTACGGGACTTCGGAAGTGCTTTCCGCCAAAGCCGCGGCCTATGACGAGATGCTGACCAAAGCCGGCGTGCGCCACCATTTGAAAATGGCGAAAGACATGCCGCACTGCTATTGTACCACGGTATTTTTTCCGGAAGCCCGGGAGGATTACGAAGAGACCATGCGGATATTGCGGGAAGATTAAAAACGGGTTTTATTTACTGCAGGCATAAGATATAACTGACTTAACATTAAAAACAAAAGAGTAAAAAAATCAGCCAGTCGAACAAATTCAGTCCGGCTGGCTGTTTCAAGTTTAGCATGAAGCGTGGGTTCTCTTCAAGCAGCAATTGTTACTTCTTGTAAGTATAAATATACTTCAGCGCTTCCGCAGCGTCCGCGCATTTCAGGTAGGGTGGGTGCGTTTTTTGTTCGCCGGCGGCGCTGCGCAGGGAATTGTTGTAGAAATAATAGCCTGCAACATCTTTCGCTTTTGTATCCTCGGCGGAAAGACTGTAATACGTTCCGTACTTAAAGAGAATGGCACGGCTGACGATGTGCTCCGGATCCGCGTAAACCGCAAGACGGAACGCATTATTTTTTATTGCGTCAAATTCAATCTCCACAGTCTCGCCGTGTTCGCCCTGTTTATCCAGCGCGGTTTCGTTGGTTTTGGCCACTTTATAGTAAATGATGTTGGCCGTGTCAGAGTTAACAGCCTTTTCCGTCCGGAAAAAATGCAGCTTGTGCTTTTGCGCTAATGTTTCGATATCCTGCGGCGTGCTGTCCTGCCTCAGTTCCATAAAGAAACGGTGCAGGTCCGTTTTTGGCACAATGTCCTGAGGCGTCTTTTTGTCGAACAGCAGGGAAAGGGCAACGCCCACTATAATAAAAAGGAAAACAATGATAAAATCGCGGGAATGGGATTTGCTGTTTTCCTCCGCATCGCCTGCGGCCCTGTTCGCAGCGGCAACGTGTTCCTGCTTCAGATTTTGTTTTGCCTGGACGGCGTCTGTCTTTTCGTCGCGTTCTGGTTGTTTCGTATCATTATCTTTAGCTTCGGCAATATAAAACTCGTTGCCGCAGTATTCACACCGGGCGCGATTGTTTTTCACGTCTGTAGACAGCGTGGCGCCGCAGTTGGGGCATTTCAGATTGTATATTTTCAAAACGGTCACCGCCTTTCGGTTCGATCCTCTTTTACGCTTTGAGACTATTATACCATACGATACAGCCATATAATTCTTTCTGATTAAGAAAATGAAATCAGTTTTATCTGGATTTTCCTCTGCAGGCGTGGCATTACCGCAGCTGATTTGTTATAATTAAGGAAACAGAGTGTAATGCTACCAGTGTTTAAAGAGTAACAGGAGGTCAACAAATGAGAATCTGGAAAGTAATGGCGATCGTTTTCTGTCTGGGTCTGTGCCTGCCCGGATTTTTTGGCATGGCGGAAGCCAAAGGCGGAAAGGGTATGGTGCAGGAAAATACAGCTTATGTTACAAGGTGCAGTTATTACAGCGGAGGCGGTTCCACAGGAGGGCAGGAGCGCATTGAACTGACACGCGTCAGCGACACGGAAGCCAGCTTCAAAAGCAGCTACAAAGACTGGCACAATTCACCGGAAAAAGTTAAAGATAGTACCAATGGAAGTATTGAAAGATATGGAAGCGCTGGGCAGGGAGTACAAAATTTTTAAATGGAAAGGTTTCCGCAAAAGCGCATTGTTTGCCCTTGATGCACCTATAGTAAGCCTGTCAGTTTCCTACAAAGACCCGGCTAACGGAGCCGGCTGGACGCTTACCATGCGCTCTGATGATGAACTGAACGATAAGCAAAGCGAGTACTATCGCAAACTGCTTGATTTGCTATACAGGGCAGAAGAACGCTGATGATAAATTATGATTTAATCAGCGTGTCCTTACCATGGTTGCGGCGCCCTGACTTAACGTTTTTCTTCGTAACATTAATGAAAACAGTTGCAGCCCGCCTGACAACAAATCAGGCAGGCTGCTTTTCTATTTATGTTGGATAAAACTTGTAAATCTCTGATTATCATTTTGTTTCTTTGCCGAACCACTTTTCGTAGATTACATCATATTCCCCGCTGTTCTTCAGATCTGCCAGGGCTTTATTGATTTTCGGTGTAAGTTCCCCATGGCGGCGCATCACTATGCCGTAAGCTTCTGTTGCAAAGGTATCGCCTACGATGACTGCGTCGGGATGATATTTATTCAGGTAATATCTGGCAACCGGTTTGTCAATGATTACGGCTTCTGCGGTTTTGTCCTGCAGTGCACGGAACACTTCTTCATTGGTTTTAAAGCTCCGCACCTTATTTCCGGTCAGTTGCTTCGCCTTCTCTTCGCTGGTAGTTCCGGTCTGTACAGCCACAACCCGGTCTTGCAGGTCTTCCGGTTTTTGGATGGCGTTGTTTCCTTTACGGACTACAAGGACCAGTCCCGATCCATAATAAGGGTCGCTCATATCCACGATTTTTTGCCGGTCCGGCGTAATCGTAATACCGGCAATGACCAGATTCACGTTTCCCCGTTTGACGGAGGGGATCAGTGCCTCGAAATCCATATCCAGAATCTCAACCTGCATGTCCAGTTTTTTGCCGATAGCGCGAATCAGATCCATATCAAAACCGGAAATTTCTTTGCTGCCCGGTTCTCTGAATTCAAAGGGAGGGAACGTGACTTCCGTCCCGACCTTCAGGAGTCTCGGCCCTTCGGCCTTTTTTCCTGCACCGCAACCGGCGACAAAGAAAAGTACAATCAGAATACTGCAAAGGAACAGTACATTTTTTTTCATCTGTCTTACCTCCAAAGGCTGCCTGCTGCTTCTGCCGGGCGCCTTTTCTGTTTTGTCTTTTATGATTAAGAACATGCTGATTGATTCGTATCACTTAAAATTTATCACAGTTTTTTGGGAAACACAACACAAACCCAGGCGGCTTTTTAGTTTTTTATTTTAACTTTTTCGATTTAGTGATATATTTAATATATAAACCGGTAATGGATCCGATAACCGGAGGAAAGGAAATCCGTCCGTCTTTTCAGCGGGGCAGGATGATCAGTGTAATTATGAAGATAAGAAACAGTAAGCTCGTGGCGGGGTTCCTGATTCCCTCGCTGATCGGTATCCTTTTATTTATGATACCGATCCGATACAATGACAATTGGACCATCGTGGTCAAAATTCTGGCGGATATAATCGGCGCCGCGTTAGGCGATTACCTCCCGCTGTTGTGTGTGGCAATCGTAACCGTCTCGGCTGTGCTGGGGGTAACTTCCCTGAAACGTCCCAGCTTTATTACAACGTATCCCATCATTGATAAAACTTTTTCTGCCACGCCTGTCTGGGCTATCATCCGGGTCATCGGCGCCATTTTTATCTGGCTGACTTACCTGAAAATTGATGCCGGTGAAGATGCAACAGGTATCATCCACATGATCACCATGCAAGATGCAGGGGGCTTTGTCCTGAATGAACTGCTGTCGGTTCTGGTCATCATTTTCCTTCTGGCCGGGCTGTTGCTCCCGTTCCTGCTTGATTTCGGTCTTCTGGAATTTATCGGAGCCCTGTTGACGAAAGTCATGCGTCCTCTTTTCACCATTCCGGGCAGGGCGGCAGTAGACTGTATCACTTCCTGGATCGGCGACGGTACGTTGGGCGTCATGCTTACGGCAAACCAGTACGAAGACGGTTACTATTCCGAACGGGAAGCCGCCATTGTCGCAACTACCTTTTCTGCCGTTTCCATCACGTTCAGTATCGTGGTACTGGCCCAGGTCAAGCTGATGGATTATTTCGGGATTTACTACCTGGTGGTCTGCGTAATCGGAATCGTCTGCGCTTTAGTTCTGCCCCGCATTCCGCCTCTGTCTTTGAAAAAGGATACATTCCTCGTTCCCGGTAAAGCCATGGGGGAGGAATTGCCCGAAGGTTACACCTCTTCCTGGGATTATGGTCTGGATCTTGCCTGTAAACGGGTTTCCGAATACAAAGGGGTGAAACAATTCCTGGAAAGCAGCCTGAAGAACGCTGCCGGTATGTGGTTCGGCGTACTGCCGGTCGTCATGTGCATTGGCACGCTGGCTCTGGTGCTGGCGCTGAACACCACCGTGTTTGAAATGCTGGGACAGCCGTTTATGCCGTTGCTCAACCTGCTGGATATTCCCGAAGCCGCTGCCACATCAAAAACCATGGTGGTTGGTTTCACTGACATGTTTACCCCGTCTATTCTGGCGGCGAGTACCATCACCAGCAACCTTACGCGTTTTGTTGTAGCTGTGGTTTCCGTAACCCAGCTGATTTACCTGTCCGAAGTAGGCGGACTGATCCTGGGTTCCCAAATTCCGGTCAACCTGGCGGAACTGTTCGTTTTGTTTCTGGAGCGGACTGTGATAAGCCTGGTTATCGCTTCTGCTTTTGCCCATATGATTTTTTAAGTTTCATTGCGCAGCCTTTTCCGCCGCTGTTTTTTATAAAGCAAATAAAAATCCGGAAGCCAGATTACTGACTTCCGGTAATTTTTTACCTGGTCGGGGCGGCGAGATTCGAACTCACGGCCTCTTGTACCCGAAACAAGCGCGCTACCAAACTGCGCCACGCCCCGACAACATGCTTATTATAGTAAATTCATTTCGATTTGTCAACTGTAAAATTAATCCATGTTTCCTTAAAATCTTATCCCTGGGTCACCACGCGGATATTGGTCACGTTAAATGCTTTGGAGATGGCGGGAATGGCGTCACGAAGGATAAAGGTGCGGTGCAGTTCGCTTTCCGCTACGATCAGGCAGCGTTCGCCGGCTACATTAATATTGTGGATACGGTTGATCAGTCTGTCGAATTCAGCGTCGCCCAGATCTTCCCGCAACATTTTTAAGCCGGGCATCAGCTGGGGCTTTTCTTTGGCAAAACGCTTTTCAATCGGGGAAAAGGGCACGGTCACAACACGGGTATCGCGGGCCGCGGCAAAATTTTCTTCATTCTCGCCCGGAACAACTAAATCAGGTCTCATTTCAACATCCTCCTGTATATTATTAATGATCCTGTCTGAACAGGGTTAATTTTGAGATATATTTATTATAAGTAATTACGGCGGCCACGTCAAGAAAACATTCCTTGCAGGAAAGTGAAAAATGAGTTAAAATATAACATACTTATTTAAAGTTCCAGGAGGATTTGAATCAATGTCTGTTTTTGATGTATTGCAGGAACGTGGTTTTATCGCGCAGGTTTCCCATGAAGAAGAAATCCGGGAGATGCTGGAAAAGGAAAAAATCACGTTTTATATTGGCTTCGACCCCACGGCGGACAGCCTGCACGTGGGTCACTTTATCGCCCTGATGGCTATGGCCCATATGCAGCGGGCAGGACACCGTCCCATTGCACTGTTGGGCGGCGGTACCGGCATGATCGGCGACCCCAGCGGTAAGGATGATATGCGCAAGATGCTGACGCCGGAATTTATCAACCACAACATCGAATGCTTTAAGAAGCAGATGAGTAAGTTCATCGATTTTTCCGACGGCAGGGCGCTGATGGTGAACAACGGCGACTGGCTGCTGAACCTGAATTACGTGAACCTGCTGCGGGAAGTGGGCACGCATTTTTCCGTGAACCACATGCTGGCGGCGGAATGCTACAAAAAGCGCTGGGACAAGGGCCTGACCTTCTTTGAATTCAACTACATGATCATGCAGGCTTACGATTTTTACACCCTGCATAAGAATTACAACTGCGTACTGCAGATGGGCGGCGACGACCAGTGGTCCAACATGCTGGCCGGTGTGGAACTGATCCGCCGCAAAGATCAGAAACCGGCGTTCTGCATTACCTGCAAGCTGCTCACCACCAGCGACGGCCGCAAGATGGGCAAGACGGAAAAGGGCGCCCTGTGGCTGGACGCGGAAAAATGCTCATCGTACGATTTTTACCAGTACTGGCGCAATGTGGACGACTCCGATGTGGAAAAATGCCTGGCTCTGCTGACCTTCCTGCCTATGGACGAAGTCCGTCGTCTGGGTGCGTACAAAGACGAAAAGATCAATGAAGCAAAAAAAGTGCTGGCCTATGAAGTGACCAAACTGATTCACGGCAAGGAAGAAGCGGACAAAGCGGTGAAAGCTACGGAAGCGTTGTTCGGCGGCGGCGCGGATATGGAAAATGTGCCCACGCTGGAAATTTCAGAAGCGGATAAGACCGCAAAGCTGGTTGACGTACTTACGGCGCAGAAGGTGTTCAGCAGCAAGCGGGAAGCCAGGCAGATGATCGCCCAGCGCGGCTTGTACCTGAACAATGCGGCGGTGGAAGACGCGGAAGTATGACGGCGGGGAGTTGAAGATTTTGTGGAACTCGCGGTTCTCGGCGGACAAACGGGTATTGCCGTTTCTGGAGGCGGTGCGGATTGCGACTTCGGAGGGGGCGAAGCTGAAGGTTGAGATGTACGGCGGGGGGAGCGAGGTGAAGAAGGCGCGGAAGTTTGTGGCGGCGCACGGGCTGACGGATGTGGTGATTCTGCATGGGTTGACGCCGCGGGAGAAGATTTTGGACAAGATGCAGGAGATGCATCTGTCGGCGCTGATGTCGTATAATTTTGACGACCAGCCGATGACGATGTTAGAGGCGGAGGCGACGGGACTGCCGGTGCTGTTCTGTGACCGAGATTTGGGAGAAGTGGTGCCAACGGAGGGCTCGGTTTGTGCGAGCGGACCGGAGCCGCGAGAAGTGGCGGAGGCGATTCTGGAGGTCTATGCGCACCCAGAGCGGGTTGAAAAAATGTCCGCGGCGATGATGAAGGCGCGGAAAGAAATTAGACAGTCGGCGTGTATTAAGCAATTGTTGCAAGTTTATCGGCAAGTGATGAAATAACGGATTTCTCGACGGAGCCGACGGCGACGAGGGCGGAGATTTCGGAGCCGACAAATTCGCGGGCGAGATCGACGAGGTCGAAGCGCTCGAGATTTTGGATGACGGTGGGGACATCATCGTAGCGCTCGATTTCGCCGCCGGAGAAGTAGGCGTCGGCGTAGAAATCGGAGATTTGATCGACGGTTTGGGCGCCCATTTGGTAGCGGCCGAGGGCGTAGGATTTGGCGGCGGCCAGCTCGGCGTCAGAGATTTCGCCGTTTAA
>CAJODT010000042.1 GCA_905233365.1 uncultured Succiniclasticum sp. | reverse complement strand
TATAAATTATCATGCCAGATTGGGCAGCCTATGCTGGCAAAGTGTACCCGGATCTGATGAGTACGCCCTGTGTAAAGGCGGCAGCGCACAAGGGAAAGCTGTGCTTGCTGTGTTGCAGCAAATGTAGTGCCTGAAAGATGTACTTCAACATCTGTGCACGGTATAACAGTATCTGCTAATTGTTCAGGATATCTGACAGGTGAAGAAATGACCCAGTATTCTGTTTTGCAGGGCTTGCCATAGGGACTGACCTCCCTTTCGATAATGCTGCCAGGTTTCCGGGCAATAGGGGAATCAATGATTCCGTGCCTGGCAGGCGGAGTTCCCATAATCAGGGCAAGATATTCTTTTTGCATGCCCTGTTTGATCAGTTGTCCCTGAATCTCTGGCAGTTTGGCAAAAACTACAAGGCCGGATGTGTTTCGGTCCAGCCGGGAGACCGGATGCAGGTTCAGAAGCCAGCCCTGCTCCTGATAATAATGGCTGATTTGGGCTGACAACGTTGTTTCATCTTCTTTTGTAGTGGGGTGGACCAGGATACCGGGCGGTTTATCAACAATCAGAAGCGCTTCATCTTCATAACGGATGTCCAGCATACATAACACTCTTCTTTCGGGCGGGTGATATTCAATCTTCTCTTTAATTCATTTTAAATATACAATAAGAAACGATTCGGAAGCAAGAAAAATAGTCAGTTAACTATAATTTTTATAAAATCTTATTAAAATCTTACTATATTATGAAGATTTCCTTAACTAAAATATTGTATCAAAACTCTAACTATGGTATAATTCATTAATAATCGGTTACAAATGAATACGTCCGGGTAACTGTGTATTTAAATGGCAAGACGGTGAAATTCCGTCACGATCCCGTCGCTGTCAAAACAGTTTTTTAATTTCTGTCTACAGTCAGCAACCTGCCCGGATCAACTGCACCGTAATCCACGAGCGATGGAAAAGGCGTAACGCATTAGGCGCGGGAATATGAAATATGTTACTGCGTCTTGGGTTAACTATGAAGATTTCTGCCAGTGGATGCGGAAGTCTTTTTTGTTATTTTGGAAACCGCTGATTTATTTGCTTTCAGTTTGGCTGGCGAATTTAATCAGTATTACCATTAAGAAGGTGTTCGAATTAGTATGGAACAGGATGTTGTTGTATCTCAAGGCAAGCTTATGCGCCGGGGTTATACGACCGGAAGCTGTGCCGCGGCTGCGTCCAAAGCTGCTGCAGTGATGCTTCTTTCGGGGGAAGAGACGGATACGATCAAATTGGATACTCCCAAGGGGATCACATTGACGCTGGATGTTCTGGATATCCTGCGGGGTCCCGGTTTTGCCCGCTGCGCGATTCGGAAGGACAGCGGGGATGACCCGGATGATACAAACGGAACGCTGATTTATGCCACGGTCTCCGAACCGGACGCAAGAATCCCGGAAGAAGAAATCGTGATGCGGCCTCAGACTGCATCTGTGGAACAGTTGGATGAAAAAGTGGAAATCTGGGGCGGTATCGGCGTAGGGAGAGTTACGAAACCGGGGCTGGCCTGTAAGGTAGGCGGACCTGCCATTAATCCGGTTCCGCGTAAAATGATTACCCGTGAAGTTCTCGCTGCAATGGACCAGTATGAATTTGATGGCTCATTGCGCGTGGTGATTTCTATTCCGGAGGGTACCGCGATTGCTCCCAAAACCTTTAATCCCAGGCTGGGTATTGAAGGCGGTATTTCCGTTCTGGGTACCAGCGGAATCGTGGAACCCATGAGCGACAGGGCTCTGATCGATACTATGTACACAGAGATGGATTCCCGGAAGGCAAACGGATATAAAGATCTTTTGGTTTTCTTCGGCAATTACGGCGCAGATTTTACCCGGGATGAGATGAATATTGATATCAGTACGGCAGTGACCTGCAGTAATTTTGTGGGTGAACTGTTGGATTATGCGGTGTTAAAAGGCTTTGAAAGCATTTTGATCATTGGTCATTCCGGTAAACTGATCAAACTGGCCCAGGGAGTCATGAATACGCATTCCAAATATGCTGATTGCCGTTCGGAATTTCTGGCCTTGCAGGCGATGTTCCATGGGGCCGGCCCTGAAATTGGAAAGGAGATTTATCAGGCCCTGACTACAGATGAAATGACAAAGATTCTGAAACGGGAAGGACTGTTTGAAGCAGTGATAGAAGAAGCAATCAAAAAGATTGATTTCTACATGCAGAAACGGGTGCATGGGAAACTGAAGACCGGTGCCATCCTGTTCTCCAATGTTTACGGGATATTAGGTGAAACAGCCAATGCGGAAGAACTGCTGAAGCTTCATCAGAAGACCCTGTAAAGTTAAACCGGAAGACAGTATTATAATTTGCGAACAATAAAGGAGAAGTTTGATTATGAAAGGAAAATTATACAGCGTTGGCGTAGGCCCCGGTGATCCGGAACTGATGACTGTGAAAGCTGTGCGGCTTATCAAGGAATGCGATGTGCTGGCGATTCCGCAGGGTGACAGCGATGTTTTGGTTGCCAAGAATATTGTGGAAGGAATCGTCGACCTGAGTAAAAAAGAACAGCTGCTGGTTTATATGCCCATGGTCAAGGATCACGATATTATATCTAAAGCCCATCAAAAAGGTGCGGATGATATCATAAAATATCTGGATCAGGGAAAGAACGTGGTATTTATTACGCTGGGATGTCCCACGGTTTACGCAACCTGTATCTATGTGCACAAGCTGGTGTTAAAAGCAGGTTATGAAGCAGTGCTTGTTCCCGGTGTAACCAGTTTCTGTGCCGTAGCGGCCAAGTTAAACGTTTCCCTGTGTGAAAAGGCGGAACCTCTTATCATTTTGCCGGGAAGCTACAAGGAATCCAGCCGGTTCCTGGACATGCCGGGAAATAAGATCCTGATGAAATCCGCCAGCGAAATCGGAAGGGTTCGGGATGAGCTGACAGGACGCGGTCTTCTGAAGCATGCGCAGATGATTGAAAACTGCGGACTCCCCGGAGAAAAAATATATAAAAATTTGAGTAAGGTTGACGATAAGAGCAGTTATTTTTCTGTGATACTGGTAAAAGAAAAGGAGTTTGAACAGTAATGATCTATTTTATCGGAGCGGGTCCCGGAGCAGCCGACTTAATTACGGTCCGTGGTAAAGAACTGCTGGAAAAGGCAGACCTGATCATTTACGCCGGTTCTCTGGTGAATCCGGCTTTGCTGGATTATGCCAAGCCGGAATGTGAAATTATGAACAGCGCGGTGATGACGCTGGAAGAAGTTATTGCGGCCATGGTCCCTGCAGCACAGGAAGGTAAGCTTGTAGTCCGTCTGCATACAGGGGATCCCAGCGTATACGGCGCACACAGGGAACAGATGGATCTGTTGAAAAGTTACAATCTGGATTTTGAGGTTGTGCCCGGCGTCAGTTCTTTCTGTGCGGCCGCAGCGTCTCTGAAAGCGGAGTATACACTGCCGGAAGTCAGCCAGTCTGTTATCATTACCCGCATGGAAGGCAGGACTGGTGTTCCTCCCAAACAAAAAATCAAAGATTATGCAAAGCATCATGCTACCATGGTCATCTTCCTCAGTGCCGGCATGCTTGATAAACTGCAGAAAGAACTGATCAGCGGCGGCTATGGCTCTGACGAACCGGCAGCCATCGTCTACAAAGCTTCCTGGCCGGATGAAAAGGTGTTGCACTGTACAGTTGGTACCATTGCGGAAACGGCAGCTGCCAATAATGTAAAGAATCTGGCGCTGATTACCGTAGGCGGTTTTCTGGGCTCGGCTTATGAACGCAGTGAGCTGTATAATCCTACTTTTGAAACGGGATTCCGTAAAGCCGATGCAAGTAAGCTGCAGATTAAGCCGGTTACCAAAACCCATCATAAACCGGTAAAGTAACATATGATTTACGCTAACAGGTTTTTACCGGAATTCTTTCTTTTACTGGTATATATGATCCCGGTTGCGATACCGATAAGATTTTGGGTAATTTGCTATGAATGCGATTGTTTTTTCTTTTACCCGTAATGGGGCAAAAATCAGCCTGAAACTGCAGAAATATCTCGATTCCTGCGGATTCGAAACCGGTATTTTTACAACCCGGCGTTACAGGGAGATAGACCCTGCCTTAAGGGAAATCAGCCCTTCTTTGCAGGTTATGTGCAAAGAGGCTTTTTCCTGTTGTCGGCTGATGATTTTTATTGGTGCGACGGGGATTGCGATCCGCAGTATCGCTCCTTATATTCGTAGCAAGACAAGAGATCCGGCTGTGATTTCCATTGATGAGCAGGGCAAGTTTGTAGTCCCTCTGCTTTCGGGTCATATCGGCGGCGCTAACAGTTTGGCGACCGGGATTGCTGCGGTTCTTAAAGCGGTTCCGGTCATTACCACGGCGACGGATGTGAACGACCTGTTTGCTGTAGATGAATGGGCCACACGGCACAAAATGTCTATTTTTAATATGGATGCCGCTAAGACTTTTGCTTCTTATCTGGTTGACTGCAAGAAAGTGGGAGTAAAGAGCGAGTTTCCTGTAAAAGGGACTCTTCCCAGAGGACTGGTATTGGCAGAAGAAGGCCCTGTCGGTATGGCGATTTCCCTGCGTAAAACAGTGCAACCTTTCGTAGAGACGGTGGTATTGCGTCCCCGCATTCTTCATTTGGGCATTGGTTGCCGCAGAGGCACGTCCAAAGATAAAATCGAAGAGATTGTGATACAGGAACTGGC
Organism: uncultured Succiniclasticum sp.; assembly: GCA_905233365.1. Taxonomy (GTDB): domain Bacteria; phylum Bacillota; class Negativicutes; order Acidaminococcales; family Acidaminococcaceae; genus Succiniclasticum. The sequence goes on along the minus strand of CAJODT010000042.1, from coordinate 8,122 downwards.
CAGACTGAAAGTAACATTGAGCGTGGTAAAGGGTATCGCATCCATTGATGTAAAGAAAGATGAGCAGGGTCTGCTGACCTTCGCCGACGAGTGTGCGTTACCGATCCGTTTTTATTCTGCGGAAGAACTGAATGCGGTAAAAGGAGAGTTTACTCCTTCTGACTTTGTGGCAAAAACGGTGGGCGTGGATAATGTTTGCGAAAGAGCAGCGGTGCTGGACAGTAATGGCGGAAAACTGTTATTGCGCAAGACAGGCAGAAACGGTGTGACACTGGCTGTAGCTGTTGAAAACTTTGTTGTGGATTTTAATGAATAATATTTTATATAAAAGGAGACAAGCAAAAAATGGCAGCTAAAATTTATGTTGTAAGCCTGGGACCCGGCGGGAAGGACCAGATGACGGAACGAGCAATTAAAGCGCTGGAAGCCTGCGATGTGATTACCGGATACAATGTATATGTGAACCTGATCAAAGATGAGTTCCCTGGCAAGAGGTTTGTTTCCAATGGTATGCGGAAAGAAGTCGACCGCTGCAAAGCGACACTGGAGGAAGCATTAAAAGGACAAACCGTTGCGATTATCAGCAGCGGAGATGCCGGTGTTTACGGAATGGCAGGTATCATGTGCCAGGTTGCCGGCGATTATCCCGATGTTGATATCGAGGTGATTCCCGGCGTAACGGCAGCCTGCTCCGGCGCCGCACTTCTGGGGGCTCCTCTGATCTGCGATTTTTGTCTTATTTCCCTGAGCGATCTGCTGACTCCCTGGGAAAAGATTGAAAAACGCTTGGATTGTGCCTCACAGGCTGATTTCTGCATTGCTATTTACAATCCCAGAAGTCATAAACGTAAGGATTATCTGAAAAAAGCCTGCGACATCATGCTGAAAAACCAGAGCGGTGACATTCCCTGCGGTATCGTTCATAATATCGGACGGGAGGGCGAGTCCTACGAACTGACTACATTGAAAGAACTGGGAGATAATGAGAATGTGGATATGTTCTCTACGGTCATTATCGGTAATTCACAGAGCAAGGTGATTAACGGACGTATTGTAACGCCCAGAGGCTATCATTTATGAAACGAAAAGTCTGGCTCATTGCCGGAACCATAGAAGGAAGAAATATTGCTGACGCATTGGCTGCCCTGCAGGTAGATGTTTACGTCTCCGTTGCCACGGCATACGGTGCGTCTTTATATCCTGATAACCCTTTCATCCATGTGCAAACAAAGCGCATGACCTTTGAGGATATGTGCTTGTTTTTGCGGGAGGTTCAGCCTGACCTGGTGCTGGATTCCACGCATCCCTATGCGGTCCTGGTTACGGAAACCATACAGAAAGCCTGCAGGGAAACCGGGTTTCCCTATAAACGGATGCTGCGGCCTGCCAGCGAGCATCCTGGCTGTATTACAGTGAAAGATTTCGGGGAAGCAATCGAAATATTGAGCGCTACGGAAGGGCCTGTATTTTTAACGACGGGAAGCAAAAACCTGATTGACTTTACAAAGCTTCCCGGCTATGCGGACCGCATCACCTGCCGGATTTTGCCTTTGCGGGATTCCCTGGATAATGCGCTGAACTTAGGATATAAACCTGCACAGATTATCTGCATGCAGGGACCCTTTGACAAAGATCTGAATATAGCCATGTTCCGGCGTTGCGGCGCCAAATATATTGTTTCCAAGGATTCCGGGAAGGCCGGCGGCTTTGAAGATAAGCTGGAAGCAGCGGCGGAAGTTGGAGCCAAGCTGATTCTGATTGACAGGAATCCGGAAACCGGTGAAGATTTGGAGCAGGTGTTGGCAGAACTGAAAGAAAAGTTCAGTGTTCATTAATGAAATGACTGATTTTGAATGATAACAACAATAGATTGTCTGATGTTTGTGTGATGCAGATAATACTTGAAATGTATTAACCAGGCAGAATGCTGTTTACAGTAGAGGAGACAGGTCATGCTGAAAGTGAATGTGATCGGAATCGGCCCGGGCAATCCGGATCTTCTGACAGGTGAGGCCCGGCAGGCAATTGCCGAAAGTACGATCCTGGCAGGGGATAAACGGATGGTGGGCCAGTTCGGAAGCGGGAAGAAGGTTTTTCCAACAATTAAACTGGCAGAATTGGCAGAAGTTGCTGCCAACGCAGATTCAGAGAAGGATGTTTTTGGAATTCTTGTTTCCGGTGATGTGGGCTTTTTCAGTCTGGCAAAGACCATCGCGGGCAAGCTTCCCCGGTGTGAAGTAAAACGGTATTGCGGTATCAGCAGCCTGGTTTATTTCGCTTCCCGGTTGCAGATGTCCTGGGATGATGCGAAAATTATCAGTATGCATGGAAGGCAGCAGAATCTGGTTTCTGCTGTCTTGCAATATAAAAAAGTCTTTTCCTTGACCGGCGGAGATAATTCTCCTCAGGCATTATGCCAGCAGTTATGTGAACAGGGGTTGGGTGAAGTTACGGTTCATGTTGGTTCGAACCTGTCCTATCCGGAAGAAGAGATTGTGACCGGTACAGCGGAAGAAATCACAAAAGGGATTTTTCCGTCCCTGTCGGTGATGATGATTTTAAATGAAAATGCGGGAGCCCCATTGCGGCAGTGTGTCCATGGCCTGAATGACGAGTTGTTCCTGCGGGGCAAGGCGCCTATGACCAAACAGGAAATCCGTGCTGTTTCCATTTCCAAGTTACAGCCCCACCCGGATGATATCATTTATGATATCGGAGCCGGAACCGGTTCCTGTTCGGTGGAGCTTGCCTTGCAGGCGCCTTTGGGAAAACTGTATGCTTTTGAAATGAAAGAGGATGCACTGGAACTCTTGCGTTTGAACAAGGAACGCTTCCATTGTGAAAACATGGAGATCGTAGCAGGGGAAGCTTCCGAAAAAATGGCAGATTGTCCTGTGCCGGACTGTGTATTTATCGGCGGCAGCAGCGGCAATATGGAAAAGATGCTGGACAGCCTGTATGCCCGTAATCCGGAATGCCGGATCGTAATCAATGTCATTGCGCTGGAAACCCTTTGCACGGTAGTGGAATATTACAAAGGAAAACCGGACTATGTGCTGGATGTAGTCAATATTGCATCTGCTTACAATAAAAAGCTGGGCAGATATAATCTGATGATGGCGCAAAATCCCATTTATATCATTACGGCTATAAAAAACGCGTAAGCAAAGTGAACAGGTCGTAACTAAATATAGTAATTACTGAAATGTAAGTGTAAGCTGTTTTTTATATTTATTAATGTGTTAAAGGGTGAAGAATAATGGCGGAAACGGTGTTTCTGAACATTCCCCGGCTGCTTTTTGCGGCACCCCAGAGCGGCAGCGGTAAAACCACAGTCGTCTGTTCTGTACTGCGTGCTCTGTTAAATAAAAAACTGCGGGTTACAGCTTTCAAAAGCGGCCCTGATTATATTGATCCCATGTTTCATTCAAAGGTTATCGGAGCCAAATCCCGAAATCTTGATATGTTCCTGACCGGTCCGGAGAATGTAAAGCGCCTGCTGGCAAAAAACAGCAGTGATTCAGATGTGGCGATCCTGGAAGGCGCCATGGGTTTTTATGATGGCATGGGCAAAACCACGGAAGCCAGCGCTTATGATCTGGCGCGTACCGTCAAAGCGCCGGTGGTACTGATTATCAATGGCAAAGGCGCGGCGGTTTCCATGGCTGCCCTGGTGAAGGGGTTTAAAGAGTTTCGTACGGATAGTAATGTTCAGGGAGTTATCTTAAACAACGTAAAAAAGATGACATACCTGTTTTATAAAGATGTGATTGAAAAGGAAACGGGCGTCAAGGTGTATGGCTATTTTCCGCATTTGCCGGAATGCAATCTGGAAAGCCGTCATCTTGGCCTTGTAACTGCGACAGAGATTGGGACTCTGGAAGCCATCGTAGTCCGTCTGGCGGAACAGGCAGAAGAATCTTTGAATCTGGAAGGCCTGGTAACGCTTGCCCGGACTGCAGAACCTTTAGAATATGAACCTTTGGCAATAAAACCGTCAGGGAAAGTTAAAATTGCGGTGGCGCAGGATAAAGCTTTTTGCTTTTATTATCAGGATTCGTTGGATCTGCTGTCTATGCTGGGAGCTGAAATTATTCCGTTCAGTCCGTTACAGGATGCGGTCTTGCCGGAATGTGACGGTGTGTTTTTAGGCGGCGGTTATCCGGAATTATATGCAAAGCAGTTGAGTGAGAATACTTCACTGCGGACCGGGCTACGTGAAAAATTGGCTGCAGGGTTGCCCTGCTATGCGGAGTGCGGCGGTTTCATGTATCTGATGGAAGGTTACAGGGATAACGATACAGTGTATCCCTGGGTTGGTGCTGTTAAAGGAGCCTGCTGGATGACAGACCGGCTGGTACGTTTTGGTTATGTTACCATGACGGCTAATACTGATAATGTACTGTGCAAAGCAGGCGATTCGATTCATGCTCATGAGTTTCACTATTCTGACAGTGATCAGAATGGTACTGCTTTTACAGCGCAGAAAGCAGGTAAAACTGTTTCCTGGCCTGCAGCTCAGGCAAACGAAACGCTGTATGCAGGTTATCCGCATCTGCATCTCTGGGGAAATATCGGGTTTGCGAAAAATTTCGTAAATGCCTGTATCCGTTATCAGAAGAATCATTCTGAAAAATGATCAGAAAGTTTTTGTTTTGCACTTATTGGATTTTGCTTCGCTGTTCTACATTCCCCAAAGAGGTGTATGTTAAATGATGTTGTTAGGTGCCATCGTCTGTGGTTTCCTTTTGGATCTGGCGATTGGCGATCCCCACGGCTGGCCTCATCCGATTATTTTAATAGGAAATCTGATCAGTTGGCTGGAGAAACGTATCCGGAATGTTTGTGGAACAGATCCGGATAAATTGCTGCGGGGCGGTTTTATTATTGTACTGGTGGTATGCTTCTTATCATTTTCTGTTCCGTTTCTGATTTTATTTGCAGCAGGAAATGTGCATCCCTGGCTTCGATTTGCAGTAGAAACCATAATGTGTTACCAGATTTTCTGTACCCGTTCCCTGCGTGTTGAAAGCATGAAGGTTTATGACGCACTGGAAGCCCATGACCTGCCTTTAGGCAGAAAGATGCTGTCCTGGATCGTAGGACGGGATACGGCAGAACTCACGGAAGAAGAAGTAGTCAAAGGAGCCGTGGAAACAGTTGCGGAGAATACGGCGGACGGAATTATTGCGCCAATGTTGTATATGTTTATCGGCGGGGCGCCTCTGGCATTTTTGTACAAGGGCATCAACACTATGGACAGTATGATCGGTTATAAGGATGAAAAATATCTGTATATTGGACGGTATGCTGCAAAGCTTGACGACATAGCAAATTTTATTCCTGCCCGCATCTGTGCGTTCTGCATGATGGCCGCCAGTTTTTTTACCGGTCTGGATACCAAAAATGCGTGGAAAATATTCTGGCGTGACCGATACAATCATTTAAGCCCCAACTCGGCTCAGACGGAATCCGTAGCGGCCGGTGCCCTGCATTTGATGCTGGGAGGAGACCATTACTATTTCGGCAAGCTGATACATAAGGAAACCATTGGCGATGATTTACAGCAGGCTGCTTCTATACATATTAAACAAATGAACTTGCTGATGTATTTTACATCCATTACCGGCTTGCTTGGTTTTAGTCTGCTGCGGTCGCTTTACCTTTTTGCGGCAGGATAAGTTATATACTGTTGTTTTTATTATTTCTGCTATAATTTCCTTTAACGCAATGCTTTATATTCTGCTTGCGTTGAAACTGTTCAATCCATACGTTAAAGGAGTACTTTTACATGTACCAATACGTTCATGGCGGTGATATATACAGTGATCCTTCTTTAAATAAAAATAAGGATTTACTGGATTATTCCGCGAATATCAATCCGCTGGGGATACCTGTCGGTGTTCGCCATGCCTTGAAGGATGCGGTTGCGGGTTGCGTGAATTATCCGGATCCGTTTTGCAGGGAACTGCGTGACCGGCTCAGTCGTTGTTTTTCGCTTCCGGCAGAGATGGTTTACTGCGGGAACGGGGCGGCTGATGTACTGTTTCGGATCATAACTGCGTTGAAGCCGAAACGGACGCTGGTGTTGGCGCCTACGTTTGCTGATTATGAAAAGGCAGCGCTGGCGGCAGGCAGCAAGATGGATTATTTCACATTAAAAGAAGATAACGAGTTTGCTGTGACCCCGGAAATCCTGAAATCAATTACCAAACGTACAGAGTTGGTTGTGCTGTGCAACCCCAATAATCCCACCGGAAAGCTGATGAATAAAGAATTGCTTTTAAAGGTATTGCGGCATTGTGAAGAGTTGCATATTCCGTTGTTGGTAGATGAATGCTTTATGGATTTTGTACAGGATCAGGATAATTACACCCTGATTGATCAGTTGGCTGGTCATCCGGGGCTGATCATCCTGAAAGCGTTTACAAAGATATTTGCGATACCGGGAGTACGGCTTGGTTTTTGCCTGACCTCCGATACAGTCATGATGGATAAACTGTATGCCTGCGGACAGGACTGGAATGTTTCTGTGCTGGCACAGGCTGCCGGTGTCGCTGCTTTGGATGAAAAAGACTTTCTTGTGGAGACCCGTGAGTTGATTGCAATAGAAAAGGCCTACCTGATTACACAATTACGCCTGATCGGTTTGAAGGTATTTGAAAGCGCAGCCAACTACATTTTAATAAAAACACTACATAATTATCCCTGGCCCCAAAAGTTAAAAAGGCACCATATCATGATACGGGATTGTTCCAATTATCGCGGATTATCTCCCGGGTATTACCGGATTGCCGTGAAAACGCGACGGGATAATCGTAAGCTGGTAAAAATTATGAAGGAACTTGTGAAGCATGACTTCTTTAATTATATTAATTGACGGGTTAGGCGATGACCCGATACCTGCATGGAACGGACAGACTCCTTTTACCCGGGCTATTCATCCTAACATAGACAGACTGATCGGAGAAGGGAAGCTTTCGCAGGTCAGTATCTGTGAAGATGATGTGGTACCGGAAAGCCTGACCTGTATCCTGCGGCTTTTGGGCGTTCCGAAAGAAACTTTTCCTACGAACAGGGCGTATCTTGAACTGCTGGCCCAGAACCGGGATGTTTCTGAATATGAGATGGTACTGCGCTGCAATGTGGTTTCCCAGGACAGCGGAGGCCGTCTGGTCTCATTTAATGGAATGGGACTTTCTTACAGAGAGATGGAAATCATGGCAGGGCAGTTCAGTTCCCTGACGCCGGATATTGAGTTTATTCATTTATCCGGTTACCGCAACCTCCTGGTTATGGACCGGAACGAAAGTGTTTTGCGGATTCAGACTGCACCACCTCACGAAAGTATGGGATTACCAGTTGAAGAATTACTGGATGAACTGAAGTCTTCTTCGCTTGCCATGAAACTGTTTATGCAGGAAACAGATAGGATTCTGCAGCAATACAACCGCAATGAACTTACATATAAGTTGTATCCCTGGGGGGCTTCCGGCCGGACAGAGATGCCATCCTTTGAAACGCTGAACGGGATGAAGGGCGCTCTGGTATGTCAGACAGAGATTGTCCGGGGCATCGGTAAAGCATTGAAGATGGAAGTGCCGGGTCTTTCTTACTGTACTGCGGATACAGATACGAATATACGGGAGAAGCTGGCAGTAACCCGTAAGATGCTGGCGCATTTCCCCTTTGTGATGACGCATTTCAACGGGACAGATGAAGCGGCACACCGTCATGATTATGAAGGTAAAGCCGATTTTATCTCCCGAATAGATAAAGAATTTTTAGAACCGTTGCTGGATACGACAGAGGAACCGTTGCGTATTGTAATCTGTGGCGACCATGTGACCAGCAGTGTGACGGGAAAGCATACCCGTGGCAGGGGACCGGTAATTGCTGCGGAAACCAAAACCGGACATCGGCCGGCCTGTCATATTGCAACGTACAGGGATATAGTAGACTTTTTAATGAAAGAGAGTGAATAAAATGGCAAAAGCGATCATGATACAGGGGACTATGTCAAATGCAGGTAAAAGTCTGGTAACAGCGGCATTGTGCCGCATCTTCCATCAGGATGGAAAACGGGTGAATCCTTTTAAATCCCAGAATATGGCCTTGAATT
>CAJODT010000041.1:6026-21105 GCA_905233365.1 uncultured Succiniclasticum sp. | reverse complement strand
AGGAAGCCGTTTTGTCTGCAGAACAGCAGATGGGGCGGCGGAGTTTATTATCCCGCAAATCGGCGAGCATAATGTGATGAATGCCTTATCTGCTATTGCAGTGGGCAGGCATTTTGGTGTAAAATTAAATAATATAAAAGAAGCGTTGCAGGAAACGGTATTGACGGGCAGCCGGCAGGAGCTGCTTCATTTTGGCAGCTATACCGTGATCAATGATGCCTATAACGCCAGCCCGGCTTCCATGGAAGCAGCTTTTGCCACGCTTGCCAGGCTGCAACAGAGCGCACAGCCGCCCTGCCGTACCATAGCGGTAGTGGCGGACATGCTGGAACTGGGCGATACAGCTGCAGAAGCGCATCAGAGCGTGGGACGTATGGCAGCCAAAGCCAAAACGGATATCCTGTTAGGGTACGGGCCGGAAACAAAGGCCACTGTGGCAGCGGCTGCGTCAGAAGGTGTTACGGCCTTTCATTTCGCAGACAGGCAGGGCGTGGCAGACAAGCTGGCTGAAATTTTGCAGGCGGGTGACATCGTTTTGTTGAAAGGGTCCCATTCCATGCAGGTGTCGGGAATCATTGACCTGGTTTTCAAAAAGTAAAAGTCAAAGGCTTTGTTTCGTTGTTTTGGATGAAACCGTTTGGCTATAGATAAAGTGTTGTAAGAATTGAAAGGGAAACGCATAGACAAGTTGCTGCTTCTCAAAAATATTGGAAAGTCTGGTGCACAGTATGGATGTTACAGGCATGCAAGTTCTGGGGGCGTTGTTAACGGCTCTGATTGTATGCGCGGCGTTGGGACCGGTGGTGATCCCGGAACTTCATAAATTGAAGTTTGGGCAGAGTATCCGTGACGTAGGCCCGGCCAGCCATATGAAAAAAAGCGGAACCCCAACTATGGGCGGTATCATGATGCTGTGCGGACTGTTTGTGGCCATGGTGGTCTGGAACCGCTTTACGCTGCTGGTCGTAATTGCCTTTGTGCTGACCTTTGGTCACGCATTGATAGGATTCCTTGACGATTTCATCAAGGTAGTGATGAAACGGAACCTGGGGCTGACAGCCAAACAGAAACTGGCCCTGCAGATCGCGCTGGCTTTGGTATATATTTTTTATGTGAAGCAGCATGCGGACGCTTATGGTACTTCTCTTTGGATTCCGGGAACGGCTATTACGGTTGATGCAGGCTGGCTGTATTATGTATTCGTGTTGTTCCTGTTGGTTGGCACTTCCAATGCGGTGAATCTTACGGACGGATTGGACGGGCTGGTCTCCTGTGTCAGCATACCGGTTATGTTGTCCTATATGCTGATAGCCTGGCAGGCCGGGGAAGGGGATTTGTGCCTGTTTGCCGCAGCGGTTTTGGGCAGTTGTCTGGGCTTTCTTGTCTGGAATCATCATCCGGCCAAAGTCTTTATGGGAGACACGGGCTCCCTGGCATTAGGCGGAGCGGTAGCGGCACTGGCGTTACTGACCCATACAGAGTTATTGCTGGGATTTATCGGCGCTGTATATATGTTAGAAACTTTTTCAGTTATTATTCAGGTCGCGTATTTCAAACGTACCGGGGGCAAGCGCGTTTTCCGTATGACGCCCATCCATCATCACTTTGAACTGGGCGGCTGGAAAGAAACGAAGGTCGTGACGGTGTTTACCATAGTGAGTTGTGTTTTCTGCCTGGCGGGTGTAGGGCTGTGGTTCTTGGGAAAGGGTGGCATGTAACATGTCCGAAATACAAAACGTAATGGTGTTTGGCGCCGGCATCAGTGGCAAAGGCGCGGCTATGGAACTGGCAGAACAGGGAAAGACCGTTTTTCTGTATGATGATACCCCGAAAAAGCCGGAGACTGAGTTAGAAGAAATGCTGACGCGGTACGGAGGCGGGTTTGCCAGCGGAAATATTGCGGAAGTGTTGGATAAAGTACAGCAGGTTATCTTATCGCCGGCGGTGCCCGGGAACCTCCCGGTATTACAGAAAGCCCGGGAAAACGGCGTGGAAGTAATCGGGGAGATCGAACTGGCATGGCGCAATTATGCGGGGCACATGGTGGCCATTACCGGGACCAACGGAAAAACTACCACGACGACCCTTGTTGGAGAAATGCTGAAAACCCTGCCGGTGAAAACTGCGGTAGGGGGAAATATCGGTCTGGCCCTTTCCAGAGAAGTAAAGGGGCTGGATAAGAACAGCTGGGTGGCAGCGGAAGTTTCCAGCTACCAGCTGGAAGGCGTTAAGGATTTCTGTCCGGATGTAGCGGCAATCCTGAATCTGACGCCGGATCATATGGAACGGCATAAGACCATGGAGGAATACGCCCGCTGCAAGCGGAATATTTTTGTCAATCAGAAGGCAAAACAGATTACGATTTTGAACTACGACGATCCGGAAGTCCGTACCTGGGGCAAATATTCCAAAGGCACGCTGTGTTATTTCAGTCGTAAGGCAGTCTTGCCGGAAGGCGTCTATATGAAAGACGGCAGTTTCTTCATCAAGTGGAAAAACTCGGTGAAAGAAATCTGCCATAAGGACGAGCTCCAGATTTTTGGCGCCCACAATGAAGAAAATGTACTGGCGGCCATCGCCTGCGGATTTTTTGCAGGAGTGACCCCGGAAAAGATGCGGGAGACACTGCTGGGATTTAAGGGTGTAGAACACCGGATCGAGTACGTGAAGACGATAAACGGCGTTCCGTATTACAATGATTCCAAGGCGACAAACACGGATTCCGTAATCAAGGCGCTGGAGGCATTCCCCGGCGGACACATCATTCTTCTGGCAGGCGGTCATGACAAGATGACCCCGCTGGAACCCATGATGAACCTTGTGAAGGAGAAGACGGACCTGCTGATTTTGCTGGGCGAAGCCAGGGAACGTTTTTATCAGGCGGCAAGGTTGGCCGGAGTAGAAAATATAATCGTGGCAGATACCTTTAAAGACGCGGTCGATGCGGCTTATGCCCATGCCAGAGCGCCACAGATAGTGTTGCTGTCACCGGCCTGTTCGTCTTTCGACATGTTCCACGATATGGGCGAGCGGGGACGCTATTTCAAGAAACTGGTACACGAACTTGGGAAATAAAGGAGACGCAGTCAGTCACAAAAAGCACCGGTCAGCGTGCAGACGAATTAATCAGTGTTTCCTAAAGTGAAATGGAGAAAAACAACAGATGAGGATCATCGTATCCGGCGGCGGTACCGGAGGCCATATCTATCCGGCGCTTACCATTGCGGATACAATTAAAAAGCTTCACCCGGAAGCAGAGATACGTTTTGTAGGTACGACCCACGGACTGGAAAAGGACCTGGTGCCCCGTGCCGGATATCCCATTGATTTTATTGACGTGCAGGGATTCAAGCGGAGCCTGAGCGCAGACACGTTCCGTTCTGTCTATAAACTGTTCACCGGTCTTCACGATGCGAAAAAACTGCTGGATACGTACCGGCCTCACCTGGTCATCGGAACCGGAGGTTATGTCTGCGGTCCTGTCGTATTCCTGGCAGCCATGAAGGGAATTCCAACCTGCGTGCAGGAACAAAACGCCCTGCCGGGAGTAACCAATAAAATACTATCTCATTTTGTAAAAAAGATTTTTCTGGGATACAGGGAAGCGGATAAATATTTTAAAGGCAAAGCGCAGAAAGTTTTTACGGGGAATCCCATACGGGATGAGATTATGAGCCGTACACGCTGGGAAGCATTACGGTCTTTTAATCTGGATGTGCACAAAAAGACGATCCTCATTGCCGGTGGAAGCCTGGGGGCGAACTCAATCAACAAGGCAGCGTTCCAGCTGGAAAAAAACCTGTCCGGCAGGGACGATGTGCAGGTTCTGCATGCAACCGGAAAGAATAACTACGAAGCTTATGAAAAACAGATTGCGGAAAGCGGCGGATTTAAATCGAATATCCACGTTTCTCCCTATTTGTATGATATGCCAATGGCGCTGGCGGCGGCGGACCTTGCCGTGTTCCGGGCCGGGGCTATCGGCTTGGCGGAACTGACGGCCAAAGGGATTCCGTCCATACTGGTGCCGTTTCCGTTTGCAACAGCCAATCACCAGGAATTCAATGCCCGGGCACTGGAAGCGGAAGGCGCGGCCCAGGTGATTCTGGACAGGGAACTGACCGGGGATAAGCTGCAGGAAAAAGTGGAGCGGCTTCTGCTTCACGATGAAGAGCTTTGGCAGATGAAACAGGCGGCAGCCAGAGCGGGACGGCCGGAAGCCGCTATGGAAATTGCAAAACAGGCGACAGCTTTGATAAATAATAGGGAAACCTGAGCGTGGCACTGCATGCCGGAAGGTCTGGCAGTATGGCCGGCATGAAAGAGAAACAGGGGAACCGGATGAGGCGGAGGTAAAGCAGATGTTGGACAAGTACAGACATATCCACTTTATCGGTATCGGAGGAGCCGGGATGAGCGCGTTGGCCTATGTACTGGTAAAACGCGGCTTTGAGGTGACTGGCTCCGATCTGCAGGCCGGCCATATGGCCTATGAGCTGGCGGAAGCAGGCGCTTTGGTCTACATGGGTCACGATGAATGCCAGATCGAGGGGGCGGAAGCCATTGTTGTTTCCACGGCAATCCCCAAAACAAATCCGGAACTGGTTGCCGCCCGTCACAAAAACATTCCTGTTTTGCATCGAAGCGATGTGCTGATGGCGCTATTAAACGGCGAGGGGACGAAAGGGGTAGCCGTAGCAGGCGCCCACGGAAAAACCACTACCAGCGCTATGATTGGCGTAATCGCGGCAGAAGCGGGCATCGATCCTACCGTTGTGATCGGCGGCGATGTGGCGGCGCTGGGAGGCAATGCGCGGAACGGTGAAAGCGAATGGGTCGTGGCGGAAGCGGACGAAAGCGACGGCTCCTTCTTAAAATTTACTCCCTATATTCCTGTTATTACCAATATTGAAGACGATCACCTGGACCATTACGGAACAGAAGAAAATATTTACCAAGCCTTTAAAGAATATCTTTCCCACATGAAAGACGGTGGGACTGCCGTTTTGTGCCTCGATAACGAAAAGGTACGGCGTCTCTCGCAGGAAACGGATCGCACCTTTATTACCTACGGCCTGACAGAGGACTGTGACTTTTACGCAAAGAATATCCGGCACAGTATTGAAGGCACTGGCTACGATCTGTACCATAAAGGCAAAAAACTGATTTCCGTACATCTGATCGTGCCGGGCCGTCATAATGTACTGAATTCGATGGGCGCTTTTGCGGCTGCCTCCCTGATGGGAGTTTCCCCGGAAACAAGCGTGGCCGCGCTGGCGAAGTTTTCCGGAGCCAAGCGCCGTTTTGAGACAAAGGGCAAGGAAAACGGTATCTGGATCGTAGACGATTACGCCCACCATCCTACGGAAATTATGGCTACGCTCCAGGCAGCGAAAGAGACCGGGGCAGAACGGATCGTGTGTGTGTTCCAGCCTCACCGTTACACCCGGACGAAGCTGCTGTACGAAGAATTCTGCAAATGCTTTACCAACTGTGACAAGCTGATCCTGACGCACATTTATTCTGCCGGTGAGGATCCGATTCCCGGTGTCAACAGCAGGGGCCTAGCGGAATCCATAAAAGTTACTACGGGTCAGGATGTCAAGTATATTGACAACTTTTCCAGAGTGGAAGAGCATCTCTTTAAAAACTGCAGGGAAGGCGACCTGGTCATTACCATGGGCGCCGGGGATGTATTCCGGATCGGTGAAGAGCTGGTCAAGGAGTTCCGGCAGGTGGAAAAATAGAATTGGAAACCGGTGTACCGGTGCATTCTTCTGTAAATAGTACACGCTGGTATATTGATGAATCCGTGTTTTTATAAAACAGAATGGGGAAATGATATGGATAAAGACAGAACAGTTGCCGTCGTGATGGGCGGCCCATCGGCGGAAGAACAGATATCCCTTTCTACGGGGCACGCTATGGCGATGGCATTGCTTGGCAAAGGTTATAACGTGAAGGAAATCCGTCTGGTGCCGCACAATTTTTCCGAACAGGTGAAAGAAAGCGGCGCGGATGTGGTAGTGATTGCCGTGCACGGTTTATACGGCGAGGACGGAAGACTGCAGAGTGCGCTGGAGATGATGGGGATTCCCTATACAGGTTCCGGCGTGTTGGCCAGTTCCGTCAGCATGAACAAACTGACAGCCAAGCGGGTATTCCTGGGCAGCGGCATTCCCACGCCGGATTACATTTTCCTGCATCGCCGGAACCGGGGGAAACAGGATATGATCAAGGCCATCACAGATAAATTTTCCCTGCCGGTGGTGGTCAAACCCGTATCCCAGGGCAGTTCCCTGGGCGTTACCATTGAAAAAGAAATCTCCGGTTTGCAGCAGGCGCTGGATACAGCATTCCAGTACGATGAAGAAGTGCTGGTGGAAGAGTATATCGCCGGACAGGAAACCTCTGTGTGTATGATACGTCTGAAAGATGGTTCCGTTAAAGTCTGGCCCGTAATTCTGATTCATCCTCATGCGGAGTGGTACGACTTTAATGCCAAGTATTCTGCTGGCGGTGTGGATCATCTGGTACCGGCGCCGCTGCCGGACGAAATCACAAAAACGCTGAAGGATATTTCCGTGAGGGCTTTTGAAGTATTGGGCTGTGCCGGTGTAGCCCGTACTGACTGCATGATTGGCAAAGACGGCAAATGTTATGTGCTGGAAATGAATACGGTGCCCGGCATGACGCCTACCAGCCTGGTGCCGGATGCGGCCAGGGCAGAAGGCACAGACTTTGGCGACTTATGTGAAATGATATTGGAAACCGCACATCTGTAAGGAAGCATTGAGCAAATGAGTTCTTCTCAGGAAAAATTGCAGGAAGACCGCCGCCGCAGGCGGGTGAACAATGTAATATGGCTTTTGGGGCTTCTTGTGTTTGCTGTTGCCGTAGTGGCAGGCTGGAACCACGTACACAAACCCGGTTTTGCTTTTGGGGATATCGTGGTTCATGGCAGCAAACAGTTCACCCGGGAAAAGGTATTGCAGATGGCAGGATCCAAAGAACCGGTCAACCTGTTTGTGGTATCCAAAAACAAAATCGTAACTGCGCTGCAGGGGGACGTGCGGGTAGAGAGCGCGGAGGCCCGTTACGATTTTCCCTCTGTACTGCATGTATATATCAAAGAACGCAAACCCGTTTTATATGTAGTAACAGATTACGGTAATTATGCCAAGCTGGATAAGACGGCCCTTGTCATGGACATGACGGATGGCATCAGGGACGCCTCGATTCCCCGCCTGGCCGGCGTTGCCTGTGGCAATGCCTTTATCGGGGATACGCTGCAAAACGACACGATCAAAGAAGTACTGAAGTTTATGGATAAGCTGCAACCGGACGCCAGAGAACAGATCGCGGACCTGAGCGTGGACGGGGAACACAAACTGCTCCTGCACATGCGGTACGGTTTCCCGGTGATTTTAGGCCCTGTCAACGAACTGGCAGGAAAAGCGGAACTGTTCATGACAGTCTTTAATGAAATAAAAGGTAAGAAAGTACAGATCGAATACATGGATCTGCAGTACAGCAAACCTTTCGTCCGCCTGCGGCAGCAGGCACAGTAAAAAAAGACTGTGCATACAGGATGACTTGTAGTATAATGTATGCGGAAAAAAGCAACTGCAAACTGCCTGTGAACAGAACAGGTTTGCAGAAAAGAGGAACCTGACGATGAAAGTAAATAATAAACATACCAGAATACTGATTTTTCTGGTATGTATTATTTTGGGATTTATGATCACCATGCAGTTGAAGTCGCATAACCAGTATCAGACGGTGGCGGCCCAGCGTGCGGAAGAATTGACGGTGCGCCTGAAAGAAGTGGAAGCGGACCGGGACAAGCTGGCAAAAGAACTGGATGAGTACAGGGCAGGGCGGATCTCCGGCGCGGCGCAGAAAGAAATGGATGAGCTGAAAGCCCGCGCGGGTGAGACCGAGCTTGAAGGCAAAGGGATCATCTTTACCCTGGACGACAGTAAACAGGCTGCCAAGGCTGGGGAGAATAAGAACCTGTATATTATCCACGACGAAGATTTGTTGCGCGTAGTAAATGAATTGCGCTCCGCCGGGGCGGAAGCGATATCCCTGAACGGACAGCGGCTGATCGGTTCCAGTGAAATCCGCTGTGTCGGCCCGACAGTCCTTGTCAATGAAAGAAGACTGGCCGCGCCTTTTGTCATTTCAGCCATCGGTAATCCCCAAACCCTGGAAAGCTCTTTGAAATTGCGGGGCGGCGTCATTGAAAACTTCAAGTTCTGGGGCATCAAGGCGGACGTAGTGCAGTCTGACAAAGTGCGGGTGCCTGCGTATAAAGGCAATCGGAACTTTGAGTTTGCAAAGATGGTGAACCAGGAAGAAAAGAAAGAAACGACAACGCAAGCTGTAACGGAAAAAAAGGAAACGGCAGGGGATAAGGGAACTGCAGATAACAAAGCCGTTGCGGAAGCAAAAGAAGCTGCGGGCAAGACCGGGAATGCGGATAATAAAACGGTGGCAGAAGCCGGCAAAGAAAAATCTGCAGACCAGAAGCAGGTTCCCCAGAAAAATGCCGGAGGTGGCGCCCCATGATCTATGCAATAATCGGCCTGATTTTCGGTATTGTCGGCGGCATCCTGACTCCGGGGTTTGTGCCTAAAATTTATGCCCCGTATTTTTCCGTGGCGCTGATGGCAGGGCTGGATACCGCGTTTGGCGGTCTCCGGGCGGCGATGGAAGGCGACTACGATAACGCAGTCTTCCTTTCCGGTTTCTTTGTCAACATTGCCATGTCGGTTTTCTTCTGCTATGCAGGCATCATGATGGATATCGACTTTTACCTGATCGTGATTCTGGTATTGGGCATGCGTATTTTTAATAACGTTGCCATTATCCGGCGGTTGTATCTGAAAAAATAATTAAAGATTTTGAAATTATTTTGCTTTTATATTTGCAAATTGAATGGTATAATAACAACAGGTAGTATTATGTAAAGTAGGGGGATACAAAATATGTTCGAAGACATTCTGAATAATCCGACTGATCCCGGCGCTGTTCCCGGGAACCTGGCAAAGATTAAAGTCGTTGGCGTAGGCGGCGGCGGTAACAATGCAGTGAACCGCATGATCACTTCCGGCCTGCAGGGCGTGGAGTTTATCGCTATAAACTGCGATGCCCAGGCATTGCTGCTTTCGAAAGCCCAGAACCGCATCCAGATCGGTGAAAAACTGACCAAAGGATTAGGTGCCGGCGCCAATCCGGAAATCGGCCAGAAGGCTGCGGAAGAATCCAAAGAGATTCTGATTGAACAGTTGCGTGGCGCGGACATGGTTTTCGTAACCGCAGGCATGGGCGGCGGCACGGGCACCGGCGCGGCTCCCATCGTGGCGGAATGCGCCCGGGAAGCCGGCGCGTTAACTGTGGGTGTAGTAACCAAACCGTTTTCATTTGAAGGGAAACGCCGTATGAACCAGGCAGAAGCCGGTATTGTGAATTTAAAAGACCGCGTGGATACGCTGATCACCATTCCCAATGACCGGCTGCTGCAGGTAATCGACCGCAGGACCAGCATGATTGACGCGTTCCGTATTGCGGACGATGTATTGCGTCAGGGCGTTCAGGGCATTTCTGATCTGATTTCCGTGCCCGGCCTCATCAATGCCGACTTTGCCGACGTAAAAACCATTATGTCCAATGCAGGCTCCGCTTTAATGGGCATCGGTACAGCCAAAGGCGAAAACGGCGCGGTGGCAGCGGCGGAAGCAGCCATCAAGAGCCCGTTGCTGGAAGCATCCATCGAAGGCGCAAGAGGCGTGCTGTTCAACATTACCGGCGGCAAGGACCTGTCCCTGTTTGATGTTACGGAAGCCTCCAACATCATTACGGAAGCGGTGGATCCGGACGCCAACATTATCTTTGGCGCGGTCATCGACGAAAAACTGGATGACGAGATCCGCGTAACCGTAATTGCTACCGGCTTTAACGGAAAGAACCCGGCTCTGACGGGACAATCCGCGATTCAGACGGCCGGATGGAAGAATAGTAACGCTGCTGCCAGAAAGGCGTCGGAAGCCAAGGCGCCTGCCAAACCGGTTGCTCCGGCTGCCCTGCCAAAAGAAGAACCGGCCCGCAGCAGTATTATTTCCGGATTCCCCAGAGATAACAGCACTGAAATCCCGCCTTGGATGCAGGGACGCTGATTATTTCACAAAACCTTGCGGCAGTGTTATGCTGCCGCTTTGTTTATATTCAGTCAAGGAAAGGATTGTGTACCTATGAGATGCCCGTTTTGCTCTTTCGAAGACAGTCGTGTAATTGATTCCCGCTCCGTGGAAAGCGGCGCCTCCATCCGTCGGCGCAGGGAGTGCCCCCAATGTGGCCGGCGTTTTACAACGTATGAGAAGTATGAAGAAACACCGCTGGTGGTCAACAAGAAAGACGGACGGCGGGAACTGTTTGACGGCGGCAAATTGTTCAGCGGGCTGCTGAAAGCGTTTGAAAAGCGGCCTGTGTCCACAGAGACCGTGCAGGATATGGCCCATGAGATAGAACGGGAACTGCGCCTCAAAGGCGAATCGGAAGTGACCAGCCGGGAAATCGGGGAACTGGTCATGGAGCATCTGGAAAAAACGGATCAGATTGCTTATGTCCGCTTTGCTTCCGTGTACCGCCAGTTCGCGGACGTGCAGAACTTCATGCAGGAGTTGCAGCGGATCATGGCGAACAACAAAGAAGGAGAGAAATAAAAAGCATTTTTCTGTGTATAGGTTTTCAAGGTCTGATAGTTTTTCTCAACAGCCGTAGATATTTCTGCGGCTGTTTTGTTATAATTAGCATAAAGGGGAGTTTTATTAAATCGCCGTTTGGCACAACAATTCCAAACAGAGGAGAGCAAAACTATGAGTGAGACGAAAAAGAATTTTGCGAACGGGATTCAGGAAAAAGCGGAGACTCTGCAAGGTGGGAACAAAAGAATCCCTGACGGCAATTACGACCAGTCGTTGGCCGTCAAGTGTATTAACGGTACCTTCGTCGGCAAGGAAACGGACGGCGTCGTTTCCTACAAAGGCATTCCTTTTGTCGGAAAGCAGCCCGTCGGCAACCTGCGCTGGAAAGCACCGGTGGATGTCGTCCCGGACGACGGCGTGTACGAGGCGTATAACTATGGGAAAGCTCCCGTCCAGGCGCCGGGCGACCCCGCTGCCGAAATTGGTATGAGCGAGGACTGCCTGTACCTGAACATCTGGAAGTCTGACGAGGCGCCGGCTTATAATAAGCCGGTCATCGTGTGGATTTACGGCGGCGCTTTCGAGGTTGGCGGAACGGCTGACTCGCAGTACGATTGCCACAACCTCGTGAAAGAGAATCCTGAAGTCATTTTCGTTACCATCTCTTACAGGGTCAGTTTCTTCGGCTTCCTGCATCTGTCCCATCTGCCGGACGGCAAGGACTACCAGGACGCATCGAATCTGGGAATCATGGACCAGATAATGGCATTGAAGTGGGTTCACGAGAATATTGCAAACTTTGGCGGCGACCCCGGCAACGTAACCGTCTGGGGCGAGTCTGCCGGTGGTGCAAGCTGTACCCTGCTTCCGCTGGTCAAAGGCTCCCATCAGTATTTTAAGCGCGTCATCTCACAAAGCGGCGCCCCCGCCCAGATGAGGACCCCGGAGCAGGCCATCGTGTGTACGGACAAATTGATGGAGGCACTCGGCTGCAAGAGCGTCGCCGACCTGCTGAAGGTCAGCGCCGGGGAAATCTCCGATGCGTGGGCTCGTTTGTATGGGTTTTATCAAGTGCTCGGCATACGCTCTTTCCCGGAGAGGGACGGTAACTACCTGCCTCTGGATCCGTGGGAGGCATACGCGAACGGAGCGGCGAAGGACATTGAATTCCTTCAGGGCTGCAACAAGGATGAAATGAACACCTTCCTTGGAGTCATCGGCGTAGACGCCTGGAACTTGTGGGCCAATGCGCGCATGGCGGAGAAGCTCGCCCAGCTGGCGGACAAGGAGAAGGAACTGGTGGAAAGCTACTGCAACGATATTGAGGGAGAAAGTTACGAACCTACCGTCCGTCTCTTCAGCCAGATCATGTTTAACGCACCGCAGATCAGACTGTCGGAGGAGCAGACCAGGGGTGGCGGTAAATCGTACACGTACTACTTTACGCCCGAATCCTCTCTGCCGTTGTATAAATGCGGACATGCGCTGGAACTTACGGCAGTATTCAACCATCCGGAGATAGACGAATTCATGGGAAGAAAGTTTGACGAAACCTTCGCGAAGACCATGCGCAAGATGTGGATTCAGTTTGCAAAGACCGGCAACCCGTCGCTTGGCGCGGACATGTCTCCCGACGGCAAGGCGCATGAGTGGCCTCTGTACGACCTGAAGGACAAGCAGGTGATGGTCCTTGACGAGAAGGAAATCCGCCTGGCTAAAGAACCTGAGTTAAAGATCGTTGATTGGGAGAGAACCTATTTCCTGACCAACTATTATATGCCCTGACAGGTATGAAGATGCCTTCGGCATTGCACAAGGTAAATATCTGTTTTTCCTTAACAGCCGTAGATTTTTCTGCGGCTGTTTTGTGTATGACGGGCATGCTGTCAGTCTGTGGTGAAAGTCCACAAGGGGCGTAGTTGCCGACGAACCCCATAGCGACTCCCAAGGTTTGCATCGTGAGGTGCAGGCGAGAAGAAGGGATAGCAAAATCGTAGCCTGACGAACAGAAACCTGATACAAGGCGTACATGGCGGATAAGCTGGCATAAGGCAGTGAAGTCCCAAAGGCAATCGTAACCCATGTGCGTAGAGGAAAGACTGGCGGCTTATCCCGCGAGGTCTCACAGGTGACGCAAAAGTCATAGTAACAACGAACTGTGAGAAGTCAGCAGAGGCCATAGTAGGCAGAAGCCGAACGACCAAATTAGTACGAAAGAACTGTTTGACCCGTTTATGGGTGAGCCGGAGAAATAAGGCATAAAAAGAGCCCCCGTGTAGGGGGCTGCCAGCAATAAGAGCGTGATTGTCAGGCTGTTTCCGTGCTCCCTTAAGGGAGCGACTTCAGGAGATAGGCTAGGGCCTGAGCAAACCACCCGTTCAACAGGTGGTTTGATTACGCCTGTTTTAATCAGTAATTTTTACTCCACAGGATGCGACTCGACATTAATCATCAGATGCAGGTTTTTGCCGGATTCGTAATGGTCGAGAATTAAATTGACAGTATCAACGATGAAGTCCAGCTTCTTTTCACTGAGGCTGTCCAGCCGCTGGATGAGTTTTTCCAGCTGCGGTTTGTCTTTGCCGATGGTGACATCCACCGTATCGTCCGGCTGCTCTTCATGGCCATTGATTTCGTATGTCAACCCCATCAGTTCAGCCGGCGTGGTATCTAATGCAGCGGCAAAAGCGGCAATCTTTGCCTGGGGGATATCGTTCTCGCCGGATTCTATTTTGGCGATGGTAGAGGTGGATTTATAGCCCAGTTTTTTTGCCAGCTCCTGTTGCGTCATGTGTAACGCGATACGTCTTGCCCTGATATTCTCATATAATTCCAACATTGTAAAAGCCTCCCCAGATTAATCTTGAACGAAACTACAATTTTTCAAAGAAATGAGAAATTTGGTTTCGTATTTTCATTTTTCATTTTCGAACAACGTAACTATATAGAGGGATGATAATACATTTCTTCCGGTAAGGTTATCGTATCATGTTTGTTATTATAAATCAATAAAAATATTTTTTTGTAAAAAGAGGATTTTTAAAAATTTTGTAGAATAAGTGTTACTCGAGCGTTAAAAAGGCTGACCATGAATCATGGGCAAGTTATAGTCAATGAGTGATTAAAAATCGAAACAGGATGGAGTAAGAGGTCACAAATAGCCAGAAAACACTGGCTGGTATTTTTTTGCCTAAAAGGATGATTTGTAATCACATTTGATTATAAGGGACAAAATTTAAAAAAACTGGTTGCGATTTTTTGTATTTTGCGGATGACATTATGGAGGTGATACCAATGGGATTAACAAAAACTTATAAGCCCACAACGCTGCGAGATATGCTTCCCTATTTGCGAAATGTGAAGCAGCGCGGCGAAGAAACGGTGGCAGCCTGCCCGGTCTGTGAGGCGGGCAACAGCAACGGCCACCATCTGTACGTAACAGAGTCTGACGGGAAGCTGCTGGCGTACTGCCAGAAGTGTAACGCCAGGCTGCCGGAGATTCTGAAAGCGTTGGACATCAAGCCGGAAATAGTAAAAGAGAAAAAGGTGGAAGAGTACAACAGCATGTGCAAAGTGGAAGGGTTGGATCATGCGTACAAAGTGGAAGAGTACGACCATGCGTACAAAAACCCGGACGGCACGGTAGCTTACTACAAACATCGTGTTAAGTACGCAGACGGCAGCAAGGAATTCCGGTTCCGTTATGTAGACGAAAGCGGCAAAACCATATTTAAAAAACCGGCCAACTGCAACAACCTGTACAACCTGGATTTGCTGGAGCGGGCCGACGCGGACGACTGCCTCTATATTGTGGAAGGGGAAAAATGCGCGGACGCCGTGGTGCGTCACGGACTGTTGGCCACCACCAGCAACACCGGGGCACAAAAGAATGTAAAACTTTCCAAAACCGACCTGCGCTACCTGGAAAAGTTCAGCGACATTGTGCTGATTCCGGATCACGACGATAAAGGTACAGACTACGCCAAAGCCTGGCCGGTACCGGTAGAGGTGCTGCAGCTGACGGAAGTCTGGCCGGAGTGTCCCGAAAAAGGAGATGTGGCGGATTATTTTGCCCAGGGCGGCGACCCGGCCAAACTGTCCGTATTTGTTGACTACAGCAACGTAACAAGAAAAGAGCTCATCGGCAAGCGCTTCTTTGAAAACCTTTACGCCATTAGAAATGAGAACCGTCGTCAGTACGCGGTATCTATGGCGGAGCAGCGCGCCCAGGAGTTGAACATTTACCGGCAGTTTTGTAAAGGATGGCAGACCTTTTTGCGCAGCAAAGCCAAAACCTGCGTGGGAAGCGCCAACCAGACCGACTTCCCCGAACAGCCCCTCACGTTAAACGCCGGGGACTGGATCGCAGA
>CAJODT010000041.1:0-5978 GCA_905233365.1 uncultured Succiniclasticum sp. | reverse complement strand
TATGCGTGCCGCCTGCCTGTTCTTCCTCTGGAAATTTTACAGAACACAGAAGAAGCCACAGAGAAAATACGCATCGGTTTCTACAAATATGACAAGTGGAACAAAATACTTGTGCCCCGTTCTACTGTGGCCAGCAATGTAAAGATTGTGGAACTTGCCGATATGGGCCTGGACGTGACCAGTGAGAATGCCAAACTGCTGGTGAAATACCTGGCGGACGTAACCGTACTGAACATGGACACAATACCGCTGGTGAAGTCCTGCCACCACATGGGCTGGGCAGGGGAAGATTTTATCCCTTATGCGGGCGATATTAAATTGGACAGTGAGATCCAGTTTAAGGATCTGGTGGCTTCCGTAAGCAGCAAAGGCGATTTAAATGAGTGGATCCGCTACACCAGTGAACTGCGCAAAAATATAGTGCTGCGTCTCCTCATGGGCGCGTCCTTTGCCAGTCCGTTAATAGCCAAAGTGAACGCGTTGCCCTTCGTGTTCCACCTTTGGGGCGGCACCGGTACCGGAAAGACCGCAGGCGTCATGACAGCGGCCAGCATCTGGGGCGACCCGCGCCCCGGCAGGCTGATGCGGACCATGAACATGACCGTCAACAGTATGATGCAGATGGCTTCCGTGCTGCGGAACCTGCCCTTTTTTGGCGATGAGTTGCAGACCATCAAAAGCCGGTTTGAAAACTACGACAAACTGATCATGCAGGTGACGGAAGGCATCAACCGGGGGCGCATGACCGACACAGCGCTACAGCAGCAGATGACCTGGGAGAACGCTTTCATTTTTACCGGAGAGGAGCCCTGCACCCAGAGCGTATCCGGCGGCGGCGTAAAGAACCGGGTCATTGAGATCGAGTGCACGGACAATGTGGTGGAGAACGGTAACGGCGTGGTGAATTTCATCAATCAGAATTACGGGCTGGCCGGGCCGGAGTACATCCGGCTGCTGCCGGGATACCCGGTCCGGGACCTGTTTGACCGGAAGATGAAAAACATCCTGGACACAACCGCAACCTCCGAAAAGCAGGCGATGGCCATGGCCCTAATCATGACAGCGGACACGCTGGCCGGGCTGACGTTCTATCCCAGCGAAGCGGCGCTGACGGTGGAAGACGTAAAACCCTTCCTGAAGGTGCAGACCGATATCGACGCGGCGGAGCGGGCTTACCGGGAGATTATCGGCGTCATTATGGAACACGAAGTGAACTTTAAGCCGGACGTGAACACCGTCCACTGGGGCCGCATGAGCGAAAACTGTGTGGAAATCAACAAGACGGTGCTGGTGCGCGAACTGCAGAACATTGGCTTCAACTTTGACGCTGTGAAAAAGCAATGGGCGAAACAGGGGTATCTGCTGAAGAATGCTTGCGGAAGATATGCCAATTGCACAAAGGTCGATGGAGAAAGAGGTTATTATGTCTGTCTGAAATACGACCCTGCTGCTTAAAACGTGACGGATGTAAGATTGTAAGACAAATGTAAGACCTAAAAATCCGATAACCATGCGGTTTTGTTTCCAAAGTCTTACAGTCTTACATTTTTCCGCAAAGACTATTTATAATTTAGCGACTTAAACGGTTTTTCAGTTTTTAATCTTAAATTACCCAACGTTGTCTGTCAGAAAAAATGTAAGACTGTAGCTGTTGTCAAGTAATTTCCTGTATAAAAGTAACGGCGGAAAAGAACTGCAGCAAAACGTTTTTGCGCAGCCTTTCCCGCCGCAATGTTTTTATTGCAAAGCATAGCAGGCGAAAAAACGCCTGTTTATTTTCTTCCCTGCCTCCGTCCATGGTGATAGTAGTGTAAATAAGTAATATTACAAAATACAACACAATGTATTGACAATAAACGAATAATTAAATATACTAATAAAAAGAAGGGGAGGTGCATATAATGGCAACGACGAACCTGAATATCAGAACCGATAAAGATATCAAAGAAAAAGCTGATCGTATTTTTGCAGAATTGGGGCTGACAATGACTACTGCTGTTAACATGTTTTTGCGGACTGCCATCCGCGAGAATGGGATTCCTTTTGCGTTGAAGTTGGATGTACCGAATAAGGTGACTAAGGAAGCGATAGAGGAAGGAAGAAGAATTGCTGAGGACAGCAACGTGAAGAGCTATTACAGTATCGAGGAGTTAAAGGAAGCGCTTGAGGTATGAAATACGGAATTAAATTCACTAATCAGTTTAAAAAGGATTTAAAACGGGCAAAGAAACAGAATAAAAATCTGGATGAATTGTTTGATGTAGTGAATGTTCTTGCTGACGGTGGTACGCTGCATGAAAGGTATCATGATCACGATTTATCCGGTAAATACAAAGGCGCCAGGGAATGCCATATTGAACCGGATTGGCTTCTCGTATATGAAATACGGAATGATATCCTTGTATTAATGCTGTATCGTATTGGCTCTCATTCTGAATTGTTTAAATGAACAACGACTGAACACCGCACGATTTACCCTGTGATGCCTGCCGAAATGGCGGGCATTTCTTTTTGGATTTTTCGGTTTACCCAGTAAAGAATCCCTTGGGGTGAGATCGAATGAATATCTGAACCCTGATGCGCAATGTTTTTGTTACAAATCAAAACAAACAAAAAACCTGCCTACAGAGTAAGCAGGATATTTTGTCAGGAATAATTACTGTACCTTGTTCACTTTTTTGGCCAGTTTAGACTTTTTGCGGGCCGCGGCATTCTTGGAAATAACGCCGTCCTGGGCCGCTTTATCCAGCAAGCTGGAAGCATTCTTTAACGTAACTTCAGCTTCCGCTTTGTTTCCTTCGGCAACCTTTGCTTCTACTTTTTTGGCAGCAGTGCGTACGGCGCTTTTTTTGGCTGCGTTTTTGGCGCGGCGTTCAGCGTCGGTCTTTACGCTGCGGATAGAAGATTTAATGTTAGGCAACAGATTCACCTCCTACTATAACTTTTACCAAAGTATTTTACCACGTGCGTTTAGTTTATGCAAGAGGATTTTGCAAATACTGAAATATTTCTTTTACAAATGAGGAATATCGTATATAATAACAAAGAAACAATACAGAGCAAGCAGAGGTTACTATGCAGAAAGACCATATTCGCAACTTTTCAATTATCGCGCATATCGATCATGGCAAGTCGACCCTGGCGGACCGGCTGATTGAAATGACCGGCACTTTGTCCAAGCGGGAAATGGAAGAGCAGATCCTGGATTCCATGGAGCTGGAAAAGGAACGGGGCATCACCATCAAGGACCAGGCGGTGCAGAGCATCTACCGGGCCCGGAATGGCGAAGACTACATGCTGAATTTTATCGACACGCCGGGCCATGTGGATTTTAACTATGAAGTGTCCCGGGCGCTGGCCGCCTGCGAAGGGGCCCTCCTTGTCATCGACGCCAGCCAGGGCATTGAGGCCCAGACTCTGGCCAATACCTATCTGGCCATTGATAATAATCTGGAAATCATCCCGGTCATCAACAAGATCGACCTGCCCAGCGCCGACCCGGACAAGGTCCGCAAGGAAATTGAGGACGTCATCGGTATCGACGCCAGCGAGGCAGTGCTGTGCAGCGCCAAGACGGGGGAAGGGGTGGAAGATATCCTGGAAGCAATCGTGGAACGGATCCCCGCCCCGGACTGCGACGATAACAGACCCCTGAAGGCGCTGGTGTTTGATTCCAAGTTTGATTCCTATAAAGGCGTTATTTTGTACCTGCGCGTGTACGACGGCACGATCCGCAAGGGCATGAAGATTGAGATGATGGCTACCGGCGCTACCTACGAAGTAACGGAGGTAGGCGTGTTCAAACCGGCCCCGGTGAATGTGGAGGTGCTGTCTGCCGGGGAAGTAGGATTCATGGCTGCGGCCATCAAAACGGTGGGCGAGGCCCGGGTAGGCGATACGGTGACGGACGCCGTTCATCCGGCGGAGGAACCGCTGCCCGGCTACCGGAAGGCTACGCCCATGGTGTTCTGCGGGCTGTACCCGGTAGAGAATACGGATTACGATAATCTGCGGGACGCGCTGGAAAAGCTGCAGCTGAATGACGCGTCCCTGCTGTTTGAACCGGAAACGTCCACCGCGCTGGGCTTCGGTTTCCGCTGCGGCTTTTTGGGCCTGCTGCACATGGACATCATCAAAGAGCGGTTGGAGCGGGAGTATAAGCTGGACCTGATCACCACCGCGCCCAACGTGGTGTATCAGATCGATAAGACCAACGGCGATATTGAGCTGGTGGACAATCCTTCCGCTTTCCCGGATCCCACGGTCATCGCGACCGTGTCGGAGCCTTACGTGACGGCTACTATCATCGTACCGAAAGATTACGTGGGTTCGGTGATGGAACTGTCCCAGGAAAAACGCGGGGAATACCAGAATATGACCTATCTGGATGAAGACCGGGTCATGATCCATTATTCGTTGCCGCTGTCCGAGATTATTTACGATTATTTTGACCGGCTGAAAAGCTGCAGCCGGGGTTATGCTTCTTTGGATTACGAACTGTCCGGCTACAAGCCCAGCGATCTGGTGAAGGTGGATATTCTGCTGAACGGCGACCCGGTGGACGCGTTGTCTGCCATTGTGCACCGGGAAAACGCCCAGGTGCAGGGGCGTCGGCTGGTAGAAAGGCTGCGCAGCCTGATCCCCCGCCAGCAGTTCTCCATTCCGGTGCAGGCCGCCATCGGCAACAAGGTCATCGCCCGGGAGGATGTGGCGGCGCTGCGCAAAGACGTGCTGGCCAAATGCTACGGTGGAGACATCACCCGGAAACGCAAACTGCTGGAGAAACAGAAAGCCGGCAAGAAACGCATGAAGCAGGTGGGCACGGTAGAACTGCCCCAGGAAGCTTTCATGGCAATTCTGAGCATGGAGAAAAAGAAATAGGGAAGCGCGGTTGGTTTGTTGGCAAACGTACATAAATGCACAAACTCAGGCAGCGCTTTCTGAATTGCGGAGCAGACAATGGAACGCTGGGAACAATATCAAGGGGTATATGTACATACCCCTTTTTGTTTGCAAAAATGTTTATACTGTGATTTTCCGTCCTATGTCGGGTTTTCGGAAGAAGTCCGGCAGCAATATGCAGATGCGCTGAGCAGGGAAATCGAAATATGTTCTTTGGAGCGCGAATTGCCCATTGCTAAAGGGGCGACGGTGTATTTTGGCGGGGGAACGCCGACGGTTCTCAGCGTGGAACAGATTGATAAAGTCGTTGCCTGCCTGAAACGCTTTGGCTGGTGGAATGAACCGGCGGAGGCTACTATTGAGGCCAACCCCGGAACGGTAGACGCGGAAAAGCTTTGCAGGCTTCGAGATCTTGGCTTTGACAGGATCAGTCTGGGCGTGCAGTCGCTGCAGGATACAGAGCTGCAGGCGTTGGGACGGATCCATACGGCGGAGCAGGCTTTACGCGCGGTGGAAGAAGCAAAACAGGCAGGCTTTTCACGCATCAACACGGACCTGATGTCGGGTATTCCCGGTCAGTCGGCGAAGTCTTTCCGTAATACGCTGGATACTATGTTGCAGCTTAACTTATCGCATATTTCGGTGTACAGCCTGATAATAGAAGAGGGCACGCCGCTGGAACGGTTGGTTGAGTCGGGCCAGGTTCAGTTGCCGGACGAAGAGACATCCTATTTACTGTATGAAATGACAAGGGAGCGTTTGGCGCAGGCCGGGCTTCAACGTTACGAGATTTCCAATTACGCGAAGCCCGGACAGGAATCCCTGCACAACAAAGTGTACTGGCATTATGAACCCTACGCGGCTTTCGGCGTGGGCGCCTGCACATTTACCGGCAGGGAACGGCAGACCAATACGACAGATGTGCTGCAATATATAATAGGATGGAATATTGAAGATGCAACATCACTAAACAGCAGGGCAGCAACGTGGTCAAATGATGTTCCGGCAGACAGAGAGGCCACGACGCTTTGGCAGACCGAACCGCTTGACCGCAAAACACAGATCAGCGAAGCCAT
>CAJODT010000040.1:13585-14418 GCA_905233365.1 uncultured Succiniclasticum sp. | reverse complement strand
TCTCGGCAAGTTTTTCTTCCTGATTCTCCGGCGGGTTCACTGCCGTTTGCAGACAGTCCTTCACTCCCGCCAGAAATCCCACGGCATCATCAAACTGTTCCGGCGCCACTGCTTTGCAGTTTACTTTTAAAATCATGCAGGCCTGACGGAGTTGTTGTAACCGTTCTGGATTAAAATTATAGGCTAATACAATTTTGTTCATGACCAATCACCATTTTGTATTTATAAAAATAAAAAGTGTAAAACACCACTTGCCTCTGCGTTACTTTGTGAACACAGTCAACGCCACTCACCTTTTAAAAAATCCCCGGCACGCTGTCGGGGATTTTTATTTTAAAATAAACACATCATCACTTATAAAATTATACCAGCTTAGCACTTTCACAACTTTTTTCGTGAACTGCACACAACTTACAAGCATTTTTTAATTTCAAATCAAATCCTTCAGCACAATGGTCTGTTCCCGGTTAGGTCCCACGGACACGATGCCCAGTTCCACACCAGCCACTTCGGACAGGCGGCGCAAATATTTCTTCGCCCCTTCCGGCAGGTCTTCAAACTTGCGGCAGTTTGTGGTATCGCACATCCAGCCGTTAAAAGATTCGTAAACCGGTTCCACTTTGCCCAACAGCTTCAGACTGGCGGGAATTTGTTTAATCTCCATGCCGTCGATCTTGTAGCCCACGCACATTTTGATTTTTTTCATCTGGTCCAGCACGTCCAGACGGGTCACCGCAATAGAATCCAGACTGTTCAGCCGCACGGAGTACCGCAGCATGAACGCATCCAGCCATCCGCAGCGGCGGGGCCGTCCCGTTACGGTTCCATACTCA
>CAJODT010000040.1:0-13555 GCA_905233365.1 uncultured Succiniclasticum sp. | reverse complement strand
CCGTATCCAGCAGCTCCGTGACAAACGGACCGGCGCCGACACGGGTCGTGTATGCTTTCACCACGCCTACCACATGATTGATGAAGCGGGGACCGATGCCGCTGCCCACGCAGGCATTGCCCGCCGTTGGGTTGGAACTGGTCACGTAGGGATAGGTGCCGTGGTCGATATCCAGGAACGTAGCCTGCGCTCCTTCAAACAAAACTTTTTTGTCTTTGGCAAAAAGCTCGTCCAAAATCACGCTGGTATCCGTTACATAAGGACGCAGTTCCTCCGCATATGCCAGATATTCTTTCAGGATCGTTTCGTAATCAAACGGCTCCGCGTTGTAAATTTTGGTAATGATTTCATTTTTGGCAGCCAGGTTGATTTTCAGTTTTTCCGCGAACACTTCCGGGTCCATCAGATCGCAGACGCGGATGCCCACCCGTGCCACTTTGTCCATATAACAGGGGCCGATGCCGCCTTTGGTAGTGCCGATTTTTTTCTCGCCCAGAGCTTCTTCCTGCAACACGTCCAGCTTCTGATGATAGGGCAGCACCACGTGGGCCCGGTCGCTGATGGCGATGCGGCTGATGTCCACGCCCTTGTCGTGCATCTCTTTGATTTCCTGCAGCACCACGCCGGGGTTGATCACCACCCCGTTGCCCAGTACGCAAATCTTTCCGTGGTACAAAATACCGGAAGGCAGCAGCCGCAGCTTGTAGGCTACATCGTTTACCACCACGGTGTGCCCCGCATTGGAGCCGCCGCTGTAACGCACCACCGCGTCCGCTTTCTGTGCCAGGTAATCAACAATTTTGCCTTTTCCTTCATCGCCCCATTGGGCTCCAATTACAACAACTGATGACATAATGTTTACATCTCCCCTCAAAGATTGAAACAATGTTTTTGAATATATTTTCCAGCCGGTGCCACCTGAAATTTGCGTTCATCTCATAAATGTAAAAGCAGCACCAGGCAAATAACCTTATAATCCAAACCTTGCAAAAATTTTATCTACATGCACCAGCATGGGTTTGTAATCAAAGCATTCCTTAATTTCTTCCGGCGTCAGGTACTTTCGTACGTCTTCGTCCTTGCAGAGGTTTTCGTAGAAGTCTTCACCCTCCAGCCAGCGTTTCATGGCGTTGCGCTGTACCCAGCGGTAGGCCGTATCCCGGAAGGCGCCTTTGGCGACTAATGCCAGCAAAACACGCGGGCTGTAGATCAGGCCGCCGGTCATGTTCAAATCTTCCAGCATCTTGTCCGGATACACCAGCAGCCTGTCGATCAGGTTGATAGTTTCATGCAAAATATAATCCAGCGCAGTAGTGGCGTCCGGCAGCATCACCCGCTCCACGGAGGAATGGGAAATGTCCCGCTCGTGCCACAATGGAATATTTTCAAAAGCCGGCAGCACATAGCCCTGCACTAACCGGGCCATGCCGCAGATGCGTTCGCTGCGCACCGGGTTCCGTTTGTGAGGCA
This sequence comes from uncultured Succiniclasticum sp., assembly GCA_905233365.1. Classification (GTDB taxonomy): domain Bacteria; phylum Bacillota; class Negativicutes; order Acidaminococcales; family Acidaminococcaceae; genus Succiniclasticum. The sequence continues at coordinate 12,085 of CAJODT010000040.1, read as the reverse complement.
TGGCAGAGGAGCCTTTCTGTTTCGGGCTGAAATATTCTTCCGCTTCCCGCACTTCCGTACGCTGTAAATGACGCACTTCCAATGCCATCTGGGACAACGTTCCGGCAATAACGCCCAGGGTCGCAATGTATTCCGCGTGGTGATCCCGCTGCACCACCTGGGTGGCAACGGATTCCACTTTCAATCCTAATTTTTTGCAGACATACTCTTCCACGTAGGGATCAATATCAGCATAGGTGCCGACGGCGCCGGACAGTTTGCCCACGCACATGTTCTCCGCGGCCCGTTTCATACGCTCAATATTGCGCAGCGTTTCGCTGTACCAGAGCAGCAGCTTCAGACCAAAAGTAGTAGGCTCCGCATGCACGCCGTGGGTACGGCCGATGGTAGGCACATATTTGAATTCCACAGCACGGCGTTTCAAAACCTCTGCCAGCTTTTCCAGGTCTTTCAGGATCACGTCTGAAGCCTGCTTCACCTGCACGTTCAGGCCCGTGTCCTTCACGTCGGTAGAGGTGAGACCCATGTGGATGTATTTGGCTTCGTCGCCAACATATTCCGCCACGGCAGAAAGAAACGCAATAATGTCGTGATTGATTTCCCTGTCGATCTCGTGGATGCGGTCTACATCAAAATTGGCTTTTGCCTTGATGACCTCCACCGCTTCCCTGGGAATGCGCCCCAGCTCCGCGTTGGCTTCGCAGGCAGCGATCTCCACATCCAGCATGGTCTGCCATTCGTTCCGCTCGTTCCAGATTTTTTCCATCTCCGGGCGTGTGTATCTCGGAATCATCTTTTTGTCCCCCTTCTGTATTTTTACAGCCTATCTTCTGCCCCCGTCTTCCGGCCGGCGGGAAATACTGATAAACTTCGTGCACTCATTTTTAAAGAACAGGTTGACCCGTCCCACCGGGCCGTTGCGGTGTTTCGCTACGATCAGTTCCGTAATATGGGTAAGGTCTTCATCCGCGCCTTTATAATAGTCGTCCCGGTACAGGAACATAACGATATCCGCGTCCTGTTCCAGGGAACCGGATTCACGCAGGTCGGACAGCATGGGTTTTTTCACCTGCCGGGCTTCCACGCTGCGGCTTAACTGGGAAAGGGCCAATACCGGCACGTTCAGTTCACGGGCCAGGGCTTTCAGGCCGCGGGAGATCTCTGAAACTTCCTGCTGCCTGCTTTCCGAACTTTTACTTCCCACCGAGCCCTGCATCAGCTGCAGGTAATCGATGACGATCAGGTCCAGTCCTCCTTCCGCCTGGAGGCGCCGTGACTTGGAACGCATCTCCATGATGGAAAGACCCGGCGTATCGTCAATAAATATCTCGGCGTTGGAGAGACGGTCCGCTGCGATCCACAGCTTGTTCCATATATCCGCATTATCCTTATCCTTGTCATCTCCTCCCGCACGCAGCCGCTGGGCATCCACATCTGCTTCCGAGCAAAGCATACGCTGAACCAGCTGTTCCCGGCTCATTTCCAGACTGAAAAACGCTACGCGTTTTTTGGGCTGCCCTTCCCGGGAGCCCCGGATCGCCACGTTCTGGGCAATGTTCAGTGCCAGGGCCGTCTTGCCCATGGACGGGCGGGCTGCCAGGATGATGAAATCGGAAGGATGCAGCCCGGCTGTTAAATAATCCAGATCCTTAAAACCCGTAGCCACCCCGGTAATGGACTGCTTGCTTTCCAGCACGGCCTGAATATGATTGATGGTATCTGTCAGCACATCAGAGATGATCGCAAAATCCTTCCCGCCCTTGCGGTTGGAAATCTGAAGGATCGTCTTTTCTGCCTGGTCAATAATATCCGGGATGTCTTCCGTTCCTTCATAACCCATGGAGGCAATGACCGTTCCGCCCTCCACCAGCTGTCGCAGGACGGATTTGTCTTCTACGATCTGGGCATGGAATTTTGCGTTGGCTGCCGTGGGCACCACATTGGCCAGCAACGTGACATAGGCCACGCCGCCCACATCGTCCAGCTTGTTCATTTTTTTCAGTTCATTGATCAGCGTGATCATATCCACAGGCTCATTTTTGGAATGAAGTGTCAGGATCGCGCTGAAGATGACCTGATGGGCCTGCCGGTAAAAATCTTCCGGCATCAGCTTTTCAGTAACTAAACTCACCGCGTTCTTGTCGATGAGCATAGCCCCGATTACGGATTGTTCCGCTTCTATATTTTGCGGAGGCACTCTGTCCTGCATAATTAACACCTGTTTAAAGAGAAACTTATACTGTGCCCTGATTGAAAACCGCAACGCGTCCTCTCAAAGCACAGATCAGTATTTTCAAATTTAAAAAACTATCAGTCCGCGTCTGCTTCCACGATGACATTGAACTTTGCGGCAATTTCCGGATGCAGTTTGGCCACTGCTGTGTATTTGCCGGGCTGCTTCACGGCCTCGCCCAGTTCGATCTTGCGGCGGTCAACCTCTAACCCGGTCTGTTTCATCAGGGCTTCCGCCACATCCTTGGAGGTGATGGCGCCGAACAGTTTGCCGTTGGCTCCAACCTTCAGCTTCATTTTTACGGTAACCTTTTCCACCTGGGAGGCCAGCATCACCGCTTCATCCTTACGCTGGGCAGCCCGGTGCTCAGCTACTTTTTTATCCTGCATCGCCTGGTTCATGTTAACCGCGGTCGCTTCCTTCGCCAGCTTGCGGGGAATCAGGTAGTTGCGACCGTAGCCTTCCGCCGTTTCCACGATATCCCCTTTTTTACCTAAATTTTTAACGTCACTCAGTAAGATTACTTTCATTTTTTACTTTCTCCTCTGCTTCGTCAAATTGTTTTTTCGTCAGTGCGATAATCTGCCGTTTTACTTCATCCGCGTCGGCGTTCTGGAGCTGGACCCCCGCCACCGTCTGATGGCCGCCGCCCCCCAGTTCTTCCATGATGATCTGCACGTTCACGCTGCCGTCGCTTCTCGCGCTGACATTAACATTTCCGTCTGTGCATGCTGAAATCACCACGCCAACGGAAACATCCGTTACATTGATCAGGGCGTCGGCCGCCTGGGCTGCCAGAACAGAATTTTCACTGGTATTCTCCACGTTCCGGTTAATAGAAATGGCCAGATGGGGCAGCGGCGTCTCCGCTTCCGCAATAATACGGTACCGGTCACGGTAGGAATCCAGATCATCCTTGAACAGCTGACGCACAAGAGTAGGATCCGCTCCGGATGTACGCAGCAGGGCTGCTGCTTCAAATGTACGGGCCCCCGTCTGCACGTTAAAGTTTTTGGTATCCACTACCAGCCCGCTGTATAATGCCGTGGCTTCCCCTTTGGTGAATTCCAGCTTGTCGTCAAAGTACCCCGTCAGTTCCGTCACCAGCTCGCTGGCAGATGAAGAAGAGGGTTCCATATATTTCAAAAATGTATTTTTGATAATGTCTTCGGCCCGCCGGTGATGGTCGATGATGATGCGTTTCATGGGAATCGCCTCCAGCACTTTCTGGCTGGCGCTTAATACCGCCCGGTGATGATCCACCAGCATCAGCAACGTCTTCGGCGTGATTTCCTTCAGGATATCTTCTTCATGAACAAAGATACCTTCGTAGACCTTATCCTCTTCCGCGATTTTCAGTTCACTGTTAAACACAAGCTTTTTCAGCTTCTGCAGGGAAGTGCTCCGGTTGCTTACCACAATAAATGTTGGTTTTTTCAGGGACAGGGCAAGCTTGGCCACGCCGATAGCGCTGCCGATGGAATCGTAATCCTCATTGGCATGGCCCATGACCACGACTTTGTCGGCGTCTTCCATCTGTTCCCGGATGGTATGGGCCACGATACGGGCCCGCACACGGGTGCTTTTGGCGCTGACCGCGCTGGTCCCGCCAAAATACTGCAGCTGTTTATCGCATTCCACTACTGCCTGGTCGCCGCCCCGGCCCAGAGCCAGGTCAAGCGCTTTGGCAGCATGCATGCTGATTTCCTGTAAGGTGTTCCCGTCTTTGGAAATACCGATACTCATGGTGGGAGCCAGTTTGTTTTCCTGCCTGACCTCCCGTATCCTGTCCAGAATGGAAAATTTGTCTTCTATGGCTTTCTGCAGATTTTTATAGTTAAAGCCCGCCACTATGTTTTCTTTATTGGAACGAACCACAAACCCCTGCAGGGATTCTACCCACTTGTTAAGGATCTCGCCGATTTCCCCGTTCAGGTTGGCCCGGGCGCTTTCGCTGAGTCCCTTCATCACGTCTTCATAGTTATCGAAACGGAGATAAGCCAGGCACATGCGTTCTTCCGCAAAGCGCTGCTTCAGTTTTTCCCACTCGGTGACGTCCGTCAGGTAGATCATCAGGGTACTGGCTGTAGAATTTTTGCTATCCGCGTTCTTAACCGGGTTCTGTACGCTGAAATAACGCATCTGGTAATAGCGCCCGCGCATCTGGATGACCTTGCTGTCATCCTTCACGCACATGGTCTCAAAGGAGTTCTCCGGCAGGGGCAGTACCTCTTCCGGTTTTTTCCTCTCCAGGGATTTCAAGCCTGTCCATTCCTGGAATTTTTCATTTTTCCACTGCAGCTTCCCGTCGCTGGAGAACACCGCCATCCCTACATCCAGGTTTTTGGTGGAATAATGTACGGAACGCTCAATATTGCGGATCACGTCATCCAGATAATCGGACAAAAGCTGCTTCTTTCTGGTGTAGGCCCGGCGGGCAAACCAGACTATCACAATAAGAATCAGCACCCCTGCCGGAATGAACAATGGCTGCAGAAAACAAATTCCGGCGAGCAGCAGGGCGATGATCAGCACGTAAATACAGATTTCTTTCCAGTTGGAAAACTGGCTCCTGCTTCCAAACATTCTTATCACCTCAAATTACGAAATCATGCAACAATCTTTTAAGGAGACGTTCTCTTTACTTTTTCTCTTTGGCCTCATCAAAATTGCCTGCCCTGTCTTCATTGGCTGCCAGATTTTTTCTGTTCCCGCTCTGCTGCGTATTTTTTAGCCCGCAGCTTTCGTGCGTCAAACAAAATATCATACCCGCCCACATAGGTTACCAGCAACCCGAACAGGGATATAAACATGGAAACGGGGATAATGATCCGCATCCACCATAACGGCTTATTGTGGGTCTTGAGATACCAGTAGATAAATACCAGCCCCTGCACCATCAGCAGCATGCTGCAGATAGCCCACACATTGGCGCAGATGGTGTAACCGATATGGGTCCGGTCATTGATAAAATACTGGATGCCAAACAAGGCCGCCACATAAACCAGCGCCACCGCCGCCGGGAAAGACCATTCCTCCACCGGAGGAAATTCCGGAAAGGTTTCTCCGGTCCTGGCCAGAATCTTGCGGGCCGCCCAATAGTTGATCATCACCAGGATGGGCGCCATCAGCAGCATAGCCCCCGGCAGGATAATCTTGATCATAGAGACCATCTCTGTCATCTGGGCAGCAAAGGCCGCGGACTGTTCCGCCGTCATGCCCTTCGTGCCAAAGGTCGCCGTCATTTGCGGGATGGCATCGTCCAGGGACTTAAACATCATATCCACGGGATGGATGCCCATCACATACAGGGCCAGCAGCATGTTGATTCCGATGCTGACCAGCGCTCCGATGGATGCGTACAGCAGCAGCTTCTGCGCCGGCAGGTGGCGGTGCATGCACTCGCCCAGCACAATACCCATGACACCGTACACACCGATATAGAACAATGCGTGAATCGGATTGACTGTCATGGCTACCAGCACCGTGGATACCACGCCGGCCATGATGCTCCAGCGCATGCCGTTCCGCATGCCACAGACAACCAGAGGCAGAGGCATGATTAAATTTAAAATGATTCCCATAAAGGGAACGTAAGCAAACAATAAATTAAAAACGATTGCAATGGCAGCGCAGATTGCGCCCTCTACCATCGCCGATGTTCTTCTGCGATAGGTTAACGCCACAAATTCCTCCTGCCGGAAAAATAATTTCGCCCTTCCCGGCTGCAAGCTGATATAGAAACAAATGAGAGGAACTGTCATCCAATTCCTGTTCCCAAAATAAAAATGCAAATAGTTATGCAGTGTACCATTATATTTTACACCAAATCATGGATTTTGGCAAAGCACTGCCAAACATGAAAGAAAACGCTGAAGCCGGATCTGTGGCAAAACGGCTTCAGCAGAGTATCTTCTTATTAAATTAATTTACATAACAATGTCTGCTCATGCGCTCCGGTTCAGTCATCTTTTCCTGCCGCACAGTCGCCGTTCACAGTTTTACGCTGGCTTTTACCTTGAGTCCTTCTTCCATCACGCTGAGGTTGGTCAGGTGCAGCACGTCCAACACGGATTTTTTCAGGAAGCGGGTCTTGCCGACTTTGCTTTCCTGCAGCGTTTTAGTAAAGTCCAGACCGATCACGCCGTTTTCGTACGTTACTTCCACATCCTTGTTTTCAATGGTCACCTTGTCAAAGACCAGGTCCACGATGGCCACGATCAACTTGTCGCCCACCGTATTAACCACCAGGGAAGCAAAATCATTATTGAAAATGTCAAAGCCTTCCACTTTAATATGGGAAACCGCTTCATTCTGGTCCACATAAAAGTCCAATATGGACAGCTTCAGTTCCAGTGTGCCGTAGGTATTATGCTGCAGGTTCATACGCAGGTAATCCGGCGCCAGGTAGCCGATGTCCAGCAGGGCAAAATCACTGCCCGCCAGCGCTTTTGTCATATAGGCCTTGATCTCGCTGTAAGGGATTACGAGTTCGCCCCGGGACAGCTGCTGCCAGTTCTGGGCCGATATCCAACGGTCGCTCTTGGTCTTCAGCGGGTTCACGATATGGTCGTTGAAATTCTTAATGCGCTGTGAAATAGTGGACTCCGCTTTGTCCGCCGTGGTCTTGACACCGGCAAACAAATCTTCCCCTTTCACGTTTTTCATTTTTTCTTTCAGGGCTTTCAGGTCAAACTTTTTGCTTTCGTCACCCAGCGGTTCGTCCTTGCAGTCCATGTTGCTGAAGGTATCCGCGTTTTCCGCCCCTTCTTTGCGGGCTTTCTCAAATACTTCACGGAAGCTGGCCACGTCCTCCGGACGCCCGGCCTTCAGCCAGGCATTGGCTGCCTTGCCTACGCCGTAGGTGATGGACACAGCCAGAGGAATCTGGATGGCCGCGATGGGCAGCAGGGTGAACACGGACTGGCCGATAAAGGTGGCGCCTAAGGAACCCAGCAGGCCCAGGGCCGTCCCTTCGGAAATCTTCACGCCCCGCAGGTCTGCCAGACGGGTGATCATGTACACTTCGTTGGCAATCAGCGCCATGGTACCCAAAACAGGAGCCACCACCAGCACGCTGGCACGGGCCGCGCCCCAGCGGCAAAGCTTTTCCGCTTCCCATTCCGTATCAATATCTTCCAGCGGCTCGATTTCCTTTTTTTCTTCTTTCTTATCCTCTGCAGCTTCCTCAGCAGGCTCGTCTTTGGCAGCTGCTCCTTCCTCAGCCTTGCCTGCTTCACCGGCTTCAGTTTTTTCCGTTTCGCCTGCAGTCGCTGCTGCGTCCGTATTTTCTGCTGCAGCAGAAGTTTCCACAGTTTCTTCCGTTACCGTTTCCGCTGCTTCTTCCTGTGTAGTCTGTTTTACTTCATCTTCAGCCATAGCGCATCCTCTCTACATCAATACAGATTTTTACTACTAATTTACTGTACAATTCTTTTGAAAGAAAAGTTCTTTACCCTCATTTCCTGTATTTTATATTATATCCTTTATGCTATAATAAAAATTGAAATCTTTATGAACAATTAAGGAAATTGTTATGACAAAAAAAGTAAGCATTTCTTCCCAAAAAACAATAGGGCGTTTTGCCCCTTCCCCCAGCGGGCGCATGCACCTGGGAAATATTTATACCGCGCTGGCGGCCTGGCTCTGTGCCAAAAGCGCCGGCGGAAAATTTCTGTTGCGCATTGAAGATCTGGATCCCGTCCGCTGCCCCCGTGCCAACGCAGAACAGATCCTGTCCGATTTGGAGTGGTTGGGCATCACCTGGGATAATCCGGACATTCCCTATCAGAGCGAACGTACTGCTGTATATGAAAAATATTTTAAACAGCTTACAGACAAAAATCTTGTCTACCCCTGCTTCTGCAGCCGGGCCCAGCTTCACGTGGCGGACGCGCCCCACGCGTCCGACGGGCGTGTGGTCTATGCCGGCACCTGCCGCAGGCTGACAGCAGAAGAGGTCCGTGAAAAAACAAAACAGCGCAAGCCTGCTGCAAGACTGATCCTTCCGGATACGGAAATCTCGTTTTGCGACGGTTGCTACGGTCCCCAGTCTTTCAACCTGGCCCGGGACTGGGGCGATATCATTATCCGCCGCAGCGACGGGGTCTTCGCTTACCAGTTGGCCGTCACTATTGACGATGGACTGATGGGCGTCACACAGGTAGTGAGGGGCAGCGACCTCTTAAGCTCTGCTGCGCCGCAGATTTATTTATTCCAAATACTGGGCTTCGATGCGCCGGAATATTTGCACCTGCCTATGTTGATTACACACGACGGTGCCCGCCTGGCCAAACGGGACAAAGCTGCGGATTTGGGATTTTTACGCGAACAGCTGCCAGGGCCGGAACCGCTGCTTGGTTATATCGCCTGTCTGCTGGGACAGCTCAGCAAACCGGAACCGTTAAAGGCAACAGACATCCTTCCCCTGTTTAATCAGAAAAAAATTCCCGGACATGATATCATCATACCCGGAAATTTTTGGGAAAATCTGTAAGAATTGCAGGTCAGGAATAGATTTCGCAAAACTTTTCCTGACCTGCATATTTTATTTTATCTTGCCGCCAGCTGTACTCTTTTGGCATTCAGCTTATTCTGTTCGGCAATTACATCCGCTACCTTTTTGCGAACCGGAATCACCAGCTGCTGGCCGACAGCCAGGTTGCTGCCTATCAGGTTGTTTTCTTTCTGGATGCGAAGGATCACTTCGCGAATGTCTTCGTCTTTTCCGCTCCAGTCCGCCGCAATATCCCACAGGGTATCTCCGGTGTGAACGGTAATAATCTGTTTTTCATAAATTTCCGGGGAAGCGGAGACCGTCATATATGTAAAACTTCCACTCAACATAGCGCCTAACACAAAAGCCAGTAAAAACTTTTTCATTTTGCTCACCTCTTTAAAAACGTCTGTTTGTTATAATTATAATATTACTAAACAGTTCGTTTGTCAATACATTTATATCGAACAGTTTGTGAATTTATTGCCGAACGCATTTATCTGTTCGTTCTTTAAAAATTTGGCTTTAATCGCAAGGAAACGCTTTACATAACCCGGTTCATTATATATAATGCTTTTAAATATTTTTTTAATTGATTTTTTATTGCGATCTGGGGAGGCGCCCGCTTCCCACATTGTTAATGAAGTACAGATTTATTTGCCTGCGCTTTGTTAATGGTTTTAGTCTGGAACAGGAGGCTACAACATGTTCAATTTTCGTTTACCCGCAAAAAAATTTATCGCCGCTTTCGATATCGACGCACAGAAGACTTTCACCCCTGTCTGCCCCGACGAACTGCCGGTAGCAGAAGGAGACAAGATCGTTCCGGAATTAAACGCCCAGGCTGCCTTTGCTGCGTTGCGCGTCGCATCCAGGGACGCCCACTCCCCTTACGCAAAATGGATCGCCACGCCGGAGCACCCCTGCCTCACTTCGATTACAGGTTACCCCGATCTGGACCTGTATTGGACAAGCCACGCCATCGTGGGCACACCCGGTTTTGATTTCATCGACGGCCTTGACCCGGAAGCTTATGCTTTCCAGAGCCTAAAAGGCATTGAGCCGGACAAGCATCCTTACGGCGCCTGCTATCACGATCTGGCCAACAAACGCAGCACCGGGGTCATCGAATTTTTGCGGCAGCAAGGCATCACCACCGTCATCTGCGGCGGCCTTGCTACAGACTACTGTGTGTTAAATACGGTTCTGCAATTAAAAGACGCCGGCTTCACCGTAATTTTAAATGAAGCTGCCTGTCGCGGCATTGCGCCTGACACAACAAAAGCTGCTCTGGAAAAAATGAAAGCTGCCGGAGTCATTCTTGTAAAGAATGCGGCAGCGCTGAAAAAAATGCTGTAAAAAGCAATTTATCTTTCACAACACAAAAATATTTTCTTACACAAAAAACGCCGGCTTCCCGGCGTTTTTCATTTTCCGTTTTCAGTTAAGGAAACGCTGATTAATTCATCTGCACATTGACCGCTTCTTTTTGTGACCGACTGCATCAGATCCCTTTCAGGTTTTCTATGGCAAACAATGCTTTGGGCAGATATTCATACTGCTTGCTTTCCGGAAAAGCAACCGCGACCCGGTACGTCCGTCCACCCCGTTTGCCGGCGCTGTCCACGATCAGGCAGTGCTGTCCGCCAAGGTAATACCGGATATATTTAATGGCCACGTCATCCCCCTGGATATTTTTCCGCGTTTCCGTAAAAACGGGAACCGCTTTCCCGTAAGCGGGAAATGTATCCTGATTTTTATAGTAGTAAGTGTCCGATGGGTCGTCTGCCGTGACTGCCATAAATTCGCTCTGGGATGCATTGCGGAGCAGCATGGGGCCGTAGGCAGGCAGATTATGCAGCGGGTCATAAGGCATGGACAGAGGCAGCGCCACCATGTAATGGCCCTTGCTGTTGGTAAACCAGCGGAAATCTCCTCCGGCCAAGGCACGGAACGGCGAAGGCGCAGGCACAGGTACCTGTACCGTTATAATTCTATTTTTGGTTCCGCTTGGCACAGGAGCTTGGGACTGTACGGCAGGCGCCCCCTGCGCTTCCCGCATCTGCTTCAGTGCTTCGGCGCTGTAACCGCCGGAACCGGGTCCCAGGTCGCCGGGGGAACGGACACCCAGGCTTCCGTCCGGATTTTCCTGAAATGTTTCTGAAACGTCTTTCATTTCATCAGGCGGAAAGAACATGGTGGGAATCTTTACGTCCGCAGTTCCGGGCCGGTACTCTGCTCCCGCAGCCGAGCCGGACACTCTGCGGTACACCGGCTTGGGCGGCGTATATCTCCGTATCATCTGCTCCCGGATCTCCGCTTCCGTATAGCCCACAGTACTTGCAGGCACAGCAGCGACAACTGTACCAGGCCGCGTTATTTTTTTCTGCTTTTGCTCCGCAGCAACAGGTCCTCTCTGCGGCATACCTCTCTGAACGCTTTCTGGCGCACTCTCTCTGTTTACTTTATTCCAAACTCTGTCTGCAGCAGTTTCCGCAGGTTTTGCTTCACTGTTTACTCTTCTGTTTACCGGCCGGACCACGTGTATCTGGATATTTCCTCCCTGGCTCCCTGCCGAGGAATTGCCCACAATCGTTGAATCAGATGGCTGCGCTTCCGCAGGCTTCGCTGTTTCCCCAACAAAAGGAAATGCCGCTGCGCCTGCAAACCAAATGCCTGCTGCCAACATTCCAATTACTCTGCCAATTCTTCTCTGCCTTCTCATAATTTCCCTCATAGCCTTTTTTAACAACTCTTTTTATCTGTTTCTTTGTTAGCGTATCGTGCCGCCGCCAACAACAACTTCATCCTGATAGAACACCACAGCCTGTCCCGGCGTCAGCGCCCGTTGTGGTTCGTCAAAGGTCACTCTGATCGTTCCGTCATCCAGCGGTTCAATCACCGCCGGCACATCCTTGGCACGGTAACGGGGCTTGGCCGTTACCCGCACAGGCCCCTTCAGTTCCGGAACGGAAATCAGATTGCAGTTCTCAGCAATCAGTGTGTCAGAGTACAGCGCATCCTGCGGGCCTAAATACACAATATTTTTTTCTATATCTTTTTTTATCACATACAGCGGATACTGGTAGGCGATGCCCAATCCCTTCCGCTGCCCGATGGTGTAATGCAGTTGCCCTTTATGGGTTCCCAGCACCGTGCCGTCCAGATGGATGAACTGTCCCGGCTCCGGCTTACGCTTTGTAACATTCTGAATGACAGCGGCGTAATCCCCGTCCGGCACAAAGCAGATGTCCTGACTGTCCGGCTTTCTTGCGTTTGCCAGTCCCTCCGCTTCCGCCCTGTCCCGGATCTCCGTTTTATGCGACTTCCCCAAAGGGAACAGAATGTGGGCCAGT